>QMMS01000593.1 GCA_003647375.1 Deltaproteobacteria bacterium | reverse complement strand
TAGCGCGGCTTCGTCAATTTTTGGAGGGATGGAACAAGAGGAGCAATACGATTTTCAGGCGGAGGCCCAAGATACTGCAGCCGACGACCAAATGAACGCAGCTTATGAAGCCGAATTATTGGCTGACCAGAACGCCCGAAATTTAGAATCGGAATCTTACGAAAATGTCAGGCGGGAAGAAGAGCGACTTGACCAAGAGCTAGGGAGTCAACGGGCTAGGGCTGCAGCTTCTGGGATGGCTTTAGATGATGACGGGTCTTTGTCACAAACTATGGCCGCTTCCCGAAAAGAAGGGCAGACTCAGATAGACTGGATGAAACAAGCGGGGGTTAACCAGGCCGATATTATCCGGTGGGAGGGCGATATGGCCCGTAAAACCGGGGTATCAAGTGCCCAGTTTGGCAAGTCCATGGCTAAGACAACTAAGAAAAGGGGGGATGCCGCCAAGTGGGACGGGATCTTCACAGGGGGCACCAAGATGGTTAACGCGGTTGGCCAGGGATATACCGCTGGGCAAACTGCAGGATGGTGGGGAACTTAAATGAAATTACCTGAAGTCAATTATCGACGGATGGGCGTGCAGTCCAAAGGTCGAAAAAACATACATCTGCCTGGTAAAGCTGCAGGGCAGGACTTTAGGCAAGCTACCGCGCTTGGCCAAGCGAATGTTCGAGCGGAACAGGAGAAGTGGGCAGGTATTGTCCATGGTTTAGACGAAGTATCTAAGGTCGCTTTTAGCCTGGCTAAATCCGAGGAGGAGCAGGCGTATTATAAGCAAGTCATGGACTATGAAACCAAAGTAGGTGTGTCTTCCGCTGAGTTGACTAGTTCTGCAATGGTGGATCTTGACACTATAGAGCTTCCGGACTTAGCTAAGGGGGTCCTAAATGATTACCCTCAAACCACCAACGCCGATGGTAAGGTGGTCCGTATGGCCCCTAGTCATGAGGTCATGGATTCGATTCATAAGGCTCGATTAACCCAATGGCGTGACGAAGCCATGGGAGGGTTCTCAGGTGCCACGCGTGAAAAATTTCTAAGGGCTACGCATTCTATAAGTTCTAATTCTACGAAGGCGGTATTTGCTAAAGGCACACAAGATAGATCTAATATGGCCACGGCTTCCGCCTCTATCAATTTTGATAATGCCATCGATCATCAAGATTCCCAATTGGCCGAACAGGTTGCAAGATCCGCGCTTAACTCAGGGGCCTGGGCGCCTGAGGTGTACGCTAAGAATATGATGTCAATGGCCGAACGAATTGACGAGAAGTTTTTCGGCCGTAAAATCGCCCTGGCTCAAACATCTGGGCAACTGGACGCGTTGGTCGATCAAATGACGACAGAAGGAAATAACTTGTCGGGGTCTTTAGAACGATCATTAATTAACTCCGCGCTAACCCGGATAGATCGAATGGAAACCAAGGAAGAGAAACGGATGAATAAAATTAAATCCGACCGGAAGATCGGAGTTATGCGGAATATAGACCAGAAAGGATTAACCCTCAGCCAGTTGTATCAAATGGAGGGGCAAATTGACCCCTCACAATTTCTCACTTTCCGGACGGCTATTATGTCCAGGGACCGTGAACGGGTAGGCGGAGGTGGAGTATCAAGTTCACCCGAGACTGTAGTATTCTTTAACAACCGGGTGGCGGGGCTACAGTTCCCTGATGATGGTATGGATACAGCAGTACAAGTGGCCAAGATTAAACAGGAAGCTTTCAATGCTATGGTTGGAGGTGACTTAAGCTATGGGGCGTATAAACAGGTTAATGCCGACGTAGATAAGTTCTCTCAAGTTAATTACAACACACCCGAGCATAAGTCTACACGTGAAATTATCGCGCTAGACGTAGTAGGGTCGGAGCCTGTTAGCGCGTTTGCAGCGGCCATGGCTTCCGGGTCTTCTGAGATGTTGGCGGCGGTCAAAAAACAAAATCGAGTAGTAGCACAAGCTCGAGGCGATTTACAAACTTACATGAGACACGCGGGGGTTAATGCGGATCCCCGTAAGTGGTGGGAGAATAACAAAGCCAGGTATACACCAGAGGGGCAAAAACTATCCAGGGCGGGGCAGTATTCGGCGGCATTTCCAGCCAATGCCAGGTACTCTCCAAGTGGAACTTTGGATTCTAATGCTACAGATAAGAATATGAGGGACCGGGTTAAACGGGGGCTTATGTCTCCTGCAGAATATGACCAACAATACCGGGTACTTTTCATTGGGCGCGATCTTTCCCCCGAGCAGTATATGGAAGACTTTGGGGTAGAGGGGCCCTTACCTGGGCAGATGTCTAACCCAAGACCGAGATTAATACAATGACAGATATTTATGAAAGCCAGGCGGAGGAGTGGGAGGCCCACGCTATAGCCACAGGGCCAGCTACTAAAAATTACCAAGATATGGAAGCTGAAGAAGCCATGGCGCGTGAGTCAAAATCAATGGAGGGGCTCCGAGTCAATCCACTGAATGACCAGATGCCCTCTTCTGAATTATACGCGTATGGGGAAGCAGAAAATAATGGGGTTAATCTGCAGCCTCTAGACGTAGCTCCAGGCAATGAAATGTTAGAGCAGGCCCAACAAGCTCAAGCCGAAGGAGAAGAGGGGCCTACTACAGCCCCTGAGCCTGAACAGGATGTCCAACTACCTAATCGATACTTTAAGCCCGGGGCTATGACTCTAGCCGGCCAGGATTTAGCGACAGGAGAACAACAATTATCAGTAGCTCCAGAGCCTGAGACTCCATGGTTTGATGATGTGGTTATCGGTGGGGGCATTGATGCTATTAAAGGTGTAATTGATCTACGGTCGGATATTGGGGATATGTTGGGGCTACCCTCTGAAAATTTACCTATGCTGGCAGATTTACTAATTAAAGATGTACCCGCCGGGGATAGCTTAACTCGGACAATTCCAAGGGCACTAATGCAGTTTACTATTCCCTATCTAGGAGCAGCCAAAATGGTAGGCGCGGCCAGGGCAGCAGGAGT
>QMMS01000592.1 GCA_003647375.1 Deltaproteobacteria bacterium | reverse complement strand
TGCTGACCACCTCCTGATCTGTATACAAGGGATTGAAATAATATCCATGGCAATTCTCATCCGTCGCTTTTGGATCCCAGGCCCAAACCACCCTTCCTGGATGTGTGCCCACAGCTTCTCCCATGGGCTGGTTGGGACCATCATCGGGACCTGTTGACTGCTTAGCCAGGGCGGAAGCGTCCTGACTGCTCTGGATGAAAGCAAAAGCCACCCCAATCAACGCCACAAGAACAAAAGATGCAGCTGCCATGTACCTGGCGCGAAGCATGTTTCGCTTAGCTTTACGCAGAGCCAGGACAATGCCACCCAGAGAAAGAAGGTACATGACAAACGCTGACATGAAGGGGGCCGCCACCCGCATGCAGGGATAGCCTGCGCGGGATGGTTTCGGGATCACCCTGATCAAAAACCACAGGGTTGATCCAATTCCCAAAATATAAAATGTCACCCTGGAAGGAAGGCGGCGATCCTTCATCCATTCCCTTAATCTTCCCAGCTTCCCTTTCATTTCATCAGGGTTATCTTAGTTTTACAAATGTGAGTTCGGACTTCAGCATATAGGACGGAAGTTCCGGGGTATATATACAGCTTCGCCTGATCACGTACTCATTTTCATCTTCACCCGTATATGCATACCCATGGGTGTCAAAAACGTATGGAGTATCTTCGTATTTACCCAGGTACAATTGGCTATGCCCCCGGGTGACCTGGATGGTTACAAAGGGCTCATTCTCCATCATGGCCTGGTACTGCTCCTCCTGTCCGATCTCCGGCTGAATACTTCCTGCATAATTATAGGCCTGCAACAGTACACCGTTCCCCGGAAGCTCAAATCCAAAGCATGCGAACAAGTCCCTCAGGATGGTCACATGGTTCCTTCCCATCCAGCCACCAGTGTAATCATAAACAAGGTCCATGAGTTTAAATGCCTGGTGGACGATGTTGCTTTGTGTATAGGGCAAAAATCCCTTGCTCACATCGGCATCTCTCTTCAGCCAGGCCTGTTCAATGCTCAGTGTACCATTCATCTTCCGGAAGGGTACCTGCACTCTGACCTGCCCACCCTTATCCGAATAAGACACCTTGTCTCCCATCCTGAGCCATCCGGAAACAATCTGACAACTGGCATCTGAATAGAACGGAACCTTTTCGCCTGTGCAGACAATCATATCATTGTCCAGGCTGTAATCAGATATTTCAGTTTCTCCAGCCAGTGCGATAAGCTCTGACCTGATCCATCCGTAACCCCTGTCAGTCAGGACAAGCAGGTATGCCCCGCTGGCCGATGGGTGCAGCACCTGCACCTTGCTGGCTATGGGTATCACATCCAGGTTGAACATGTCCCAGCGCGCACGGCCGTTATCGCCGATGCCCACATGCTCCGGCCGCAGGGTCGGGACCACCCTGATCCTGCAGCTCTGGACCGTTATCCCGTGACGGATCCCTTTCAAATCAGCGATCCTGTCGAAAGCCATCTCCTTTTCAAATGCATCCAGTTCCCAATCCGCAAGCTGGATGCCCAATACATTGCCATAGGCCCCTTTCCTCATCTGCTTAACCTGGGCCAGCACCATCTCACTGACAGAGGAAACCAGTTCAGCCCTTGAAAGTGAAACCAGATCAGGCGCTATAGCCAGCAGTCCGGTCCAGCTTTGCATCTGCTTCTCAACGTCAGTTCCCAGCTCATGTTCAAGTGCCGCCAGATCCTTCATCCTCACCTTGTAGGCAATATTCATCTTCCGGATCTCATCCAGGGTCAGCATGACCTTGTCGGGATGTTTGGTCCTGTCGATCCAGAAACAAGGGGTCCGCATCTCAGGCAAGGTCCCTGGCAGAACATCAGGCGCCCTGCGGTAATGTTTGATCTTGTCCTGTGCAGACAGGAGAACGGGACTGAAAAGCCCCATCAGCAATACCAGAGTGATTGTTTTTCTGATCTTCAAACGATTCATATTCAAGGTTTTTGGATTTGTTCTATCAGATTCAATAGCAGTTTCTTAGCAACAACAGCATTGGCCTGTCCACTTGAGAGTCCGGGCACAATGTTCAATGTGGAGAGGAATACCTGACCTTCCCCAACCTGCACCCGGTTTAGCGCGCAGAGGATCTCTTTGGTATGCTGTCCTCCCAATGCCACGATCCAGTCCGAATACCGGGTATCCAGTTGAAGTCCTGATACCCTGTTATTCCTCCCTACAGGATTGGTACTATAGAAGTACTGATATTCCCAGCTCATGCTCTGAGCTTGTGGCAGACCTTCCAGGTAAGGGCTGTGGCAAACAAACTGCCTTCCCCGGTTGCCATAGTTTACGATCCCGCCACCTTTGTAATAGGCAGGCCGGTTTCTTAGCCTCGCCTGGATCAGTTCAGCGTAATGATCTGCGTTCTCCAGCACAATCAGTGTGGCACCCTGGCTTACCCTGTCAAGGACAGATTCAACCACCTTTTGATCAATCTTCTCATGGTCATGCTTGCCTATGACTATCACCTGCGCATCTGCATTATCAGGCTTGTATTCTGTAGCGGATATCCCCCTGGATTTCTTCAGGAAATCTTCGACCATCCCGTCTGATTCAATCACACTTATGGCAGGCATGCTCCCTTTAGCCGAGAGGTAATCCACCACAAAGACATCATCATAGCCTTTGGTCACCTGTCTGCCATTCTGAAGGAGGCTGGCTTCCACCTTATAGTAACCCGGAGCATTAAGGGAAGGAAGTTTTATATCTTCCAGCAGAAGTTGTCCGAACTCCTCACCACCGGCCACATCCACTTCAGCCTCCTTTTTCAACAGGGTTTTCCCCTCAGGTCCGGTGAGCTTCACTTCCAGGGTATGTTTGCCCTTCACATCCTCCTCGTTCACAATATAGAAATCCGCTACCGGCTGTGAACCTGCCGGTACCACTTTGTTGCGAAGCTTCACTGCCACATAGAGGGGCTGGGTATAGTGCTGTATAATGGCCGGATCGGCGGTTGGATAGCGGTACATATCCACCACATCGGTCCGTG
>QMMS01000591.1 GCA_003647375.1 Deltaproteobacteria bacterium | reverse complement strand
GCGGCTGGAACACGAAAACCGGCGCGGTAAAAAATATAACCCCGAAGAGTTCTCCCTGCTCAAAGAGTGCCTGGAAAACCTGGAAAATGAAATCCCCCTGCGCGATGTTCCCGAACTCGCATCTGCCCAGCTCCTGAGGGGCTATGCCTTCCTATCCGCCAAACCCGTCCTGGTATTGTTCAACAACGAAGACGATGATGAAAAACCACCCGGAACACCGGCCGCTGACATTTTTGGAGAACACATGGTCATCAGGGGCAAACTGGAGCAGGAGCTTGCCCAGATGACGGACGCAGAGGCGGCCGAGTTTCTGGCCGAGTTCAGCATCACCGCCTCCGCCATGGACAGGGTCCGCAGGCGCTCTTATGATCTTCTGGGGCTGATCTCCTTTTTCACAGTTGGGGAGGATGAAGTCCGGGCCTGGACCATCCGCAAGGACACCGATGCGGTGGACGCGGCCGATGTTATCCACTCCGACATCAAGAAAGGGTTCATCCGGGCCGAAGTGGTGGCCTATGCCGACCTGATGGATGCCGGCAGCCACGCAGAAGCCCGCAAGCGGGGGACAGTACGCCTGGAGGGCAAGATCTACCAAGTCCAGAACGGCGACATCATCAATTTCCGATTCAACGTTTAAATTCTCATGCCGCGTATCCAGGACCACCCCTTCCGGAGCCCCAAACAGTAGTTCTCGGTGAATTCAAGAAGCTGTACCAGGTAACCAACTGGAACACATTCCCAATTTATTTTTCGTAATGATTCACACTTCATTCAAAAGGGCCCCAGACAGCAGGAATGCCTATAACTAATTGAAATAACACTAAATAAAAAACGTCTAGATTTCTATTTCTATATATGGTAGCCTCCACACATATCATCTCTATATGTTGGGGCTATACCTTTTGCATTCAAAAAAACATCTACGCTTTAGTGCATTAAGAAAACTCATATCCGACCGGGTTGTGAAATTTGAAGATGCCCGGCAGCAAGGTAAAGTTGAGTATTCTTTGCATGATTGTTGCCAAAGCGCTTTTGCCATGATGTTTTTCCAAGATCCTTCAATTAACGCCTTTCAAGAGAGGTTGCAGGAAAAGCAACAATTGAACAACCTGAAAACCTTGTTCAAAGTAGCAACAATACCAAAGTCCACACAATTAAGAACGGCTCTGGATGATATCCCGCCAACGAAAATTGAACTATTGTTCTCAGACTTTCTCCACCCTGTTCAAAGGGGAAAACAACTGGAACTGTTTGAGTTCATGGACGGCAACTACTTGATACCTTTAGACGGTGTTCAATATTTCTCTTCAAATAAGATATCCTGCGATTGCTGCCTTACAAAAACAAAAAATAAGATTACGACTTATTATCATCAAGTGGTTGCAGCTACCATTGTCTGTCCAGGCATCAAACAGGTTATGCTATTAGCACCCGAGCCCATACAAAATATTGATGGAAACACAAAACAGGATTGTGAAATCAATGCCGGAAAACGACTCGTTAAAAAAATACGCGCCACTCATCCTAAATTGAAAATCATCATTGCCGGTGACGGTCTATATTCCAAGCAACCTTTTATTGATGAACTTAAACAATACGGCATGTCGTTCATCCTTGTTGCAAAACCGACTGATCATACACATCTCTATCAATGGTTTTCAGAATTTCATCAAATGGGTGAAACACAGCAACTGGAAATTTACGATCATAAAGGTCGAAGGCATTTTTACGAGTGGTTTAATGATATCCCGTTGAATGGCTCAAAAGATGCCGACAACGTCAACTACTTTGAATACACGATATTCAAGGGTGACAAAGTAAATTATCATAACAGCTGGGTAACCGATATCGCCATTTCTAAAGACAACATTATCCAGTTGGTTAAAGGCGGCCGGGCAAGATGGAAAATTGAAAACGAAGCCTTTAACACGCTTAAAAATCAAGGATATCACCTGGAACATAATTTTGGGCATGGTGAAAAATATCTATCCTACAATTTACTGCTTTTCAACTTTCTTGCTTTTTTCATGCACCAGATCTTTGAATTATCCGACCGTATTTATCAAAAATGCCGTAGTAAGTTCACTTCCCGTAAAGAGTATTGGAACCAGTTACGCTGCACCATAAGGATTTTGATATTTCCATCCTTTGAAAGTTTGTTGAAGTTTATTATTGATCCTGATAGTGGCATTCCTCCTTAATTCCTTTTGCCGTCTCCTAAAAAACGAAACTTATGACAGCAACGATAGGCTGCGCTGGATTTCTGTTGCCAAACACAGGTTCACCCCATTTTTTAAACGCCTTTTTGATCATCTTCAGGCTGCTTGTTAATATATTTTCCGGCCTGAACTTATCGCTCCCGCCATTATTTTCACTTCAACCTCTTTTCGCTGAATTTTGGCTTTCAGCGAGAATTGCTGCACGATATTCATTAGAATTGACAAATCGTGATAAACTTGTTATAAATCCCAGTTTTAAAATAAAAGCGCCCGTTTCAGGAAATAGTTTTCGTGGAAAATTATAAAAAGGTTGAACCGGCCAGTCCGTTTGCATTCCCCATCGCAAAAGCGGGATTGCCGTTTGTGGGTATTGCCGCATTTGCGACAGCGGTGTTTGCGCTGTTGGGTATTACTGTTCTGGCGCTGACAGGTCTTGTCGCAACGTTTTTCATCGGTTATTTTTTCAGGGACCCTGACAGGGTCATCCCGGACCGGGACGGCGCAGTCGTGTCGCCGGCCGACGGAAAAGTGATCAAGGTGGAAAGCGTGGAGAAAGGCCGATTCTGTTCCGGCAGCTGTTTGAAAATCAGTATTTTCATGTCGATTTTCAACGTGCATGTCAACCGGATTCCCTCCAACGGGGAAATTGTCCGGGTGGCCTATTTCCCCGGGAAGTTTTTTTCGGCGAATCTGGACAAGGCCTCAAGTGACAATGAATACAATGCACTTTTCCTGAAAACCGATAAGGGACGGGAAATCTGTTTCGTGCAGATCGCCGGCCTGGTTGCCAGG
>QMMS01000590.1 GCA_003647375.1 Deltaproteobacteria bacterium | reverse complement strand
GATGTCGTTGGTGGCGTGGGCCATCAGGTCGCCGGTCCTGGTTTTGTCGAAATAAGATGCGGAAAGGGCCTGGATGTGAGAGAAAAGTCGGTTGCGCAGCCCTTCTTCAACCCTCCGTGAGGTTCCCAGCAGGAACCGGCGCCACAGATAGCGAAATATACCGATTAAAAGACCGATGACCAGAATATAAGCAGCGTAAACGACAAGCCCCCGGATGCTGGTGTTGAATGCCGTCAGGTCGTCGATCACCCATTTTATGATACGGGGAACGGTCAGCTGCAGAAAGTCCACCAGGATCAGGCAGGCAAATCCCAGAAGAATGACCACCCGGTTTTCAACAAAATAGGGTTTTATCAGCGTGAGTGATTTCATTTTCATTAGAAACAGGCCTCAACCTGTACTTTGTTTATTCCAGACCCATGTGTCAATCATACAATGACAGTCTATATTTATCACGCAAGGAACCATTCTGTAGCCTGCATCATCCAAATCGCTATCGGGATCGCTATCGAAATCGAAACAATATGACACTTTGGCACGAAATATTGAACGTTTACAACCCCTTGATTACTTATATTACTTGAGTTTCCAATAAGGCCAGCGGCCTTAAGTGGGCATCCAGCATTCGATCCCGATCCCGATAGCGATTTCGATAGCGATGGAATTCTGTTCCAATATATATTGATAGCTTACGAAGGAAATGTCTGTATGAACATTCAATCAGCTGAATCCGGAACAAAGTTCTGCCCAAACATGAATTGGGCGTGTTTCATTTCATTGACTTTCAATCATTATATGGTTAAAATATGGGGTTATGGAATCGGGAAATGTCGTAGAATTCATTGAGAGCCAGAAAATCATGTGTGCTGTTATTCTGGACATAAAAAAGCTGCGCTTAAGGCTGCTTACGGAAAGCAATCGTGAAGTCAAAATATCCGCCAGTCGTCTCTCGCACAAGTGCGACAGCCATCTGGATCTTTCCATGGGAAGAGACAAACTGGTTGCCGCCCTAAAAAAAATTGCCCTCCGCCGAACGGCCCTCATCAACAGTATCGATGTCCAGGAACTCTGGGAAATTCTGAATACGGAACAGGAGTGGATCGACCTTCCGACCATGACTGGGTTTTGTTTTTCCGGAGAACCAACCCAGGACCATGAATCTGCGGTGGTCAGAGCATTTTTCAATGACCGGCACTTTTTTAAATTCAACGGGGATCAGTTTTTCCCGCTCACGGCGGAGCAGATCACCGAGCTGGATGCCAGCAAAAAGAAAGAAGAAAAAAGAGCCCGGTTCATCGAAGACAGCGGCAAATGGCTCAAGGAGATGCTCGCCGGCGGAACATTCCCGGCAGCATCCTCCCTGAACAAAGAACAGGCCGTATGCATTGAGATCTTGAAATCCGGGTTTCTTTTCGAAAAAGAGAGTGACCATTATCAGATCGGTAAACAGATTCGGAAAGCTGCCGGCCTGGAAAAGCCGGAAAAACTTTTCGACGTGTTCATGCGCATGGGTGTCTGGGACAAGGATATAAACCTGGACCTTCTTAAGAATCGAATCGAGGTCGAATTTCCGGAAGCCGTCAAAGACTACGCCAAAAAACGTGTCAAGGACGCGTTTTATTCCAGCCCCAAGCCTTCGAACGGAAATCGGCGAGAGGATCTGACCGATATTCCTCTGATCACCATCGATGGGCAGGCAACATTGGATTTTGACGATGCCTTGAGCCTGGAGATGATCGATGGGCATTACCGGCTGGGCATTCACATATCGGATGTGGCCCACTTTATAAAAAAAAATGACGCTATTGATCGCGAAGCGCTTGTTCGGGCCAGCTCCATCTACACCCCAGACCAAAAAGTTCCCATGCTCCCGCCTTCCCTGGCCGAAGGCCTCTGCAGCCTGAGGGCCGGGGAACTGCGGCCGGCCATCAGCATCCTGGTCAAACTGACGCCTTCGGCGGAGATCATGGGCTATGAAGTCGTTGCCAGCTGGATCAAGGTCAAACGCCAACTCACCTACTATGACGTAAACATGGTGGCCGAGGAAGACAAGGAGATACTCACCCTTGGCAAGATTGCTAAAAAATTCCGACAGCGAAGGTTGGCCCAGAGCGCGCTTCAGATTACACTTCCTGAAATAAACATCTGGATAAACGGTGAAGGCAAACCGGTCGTGAACAAAATAAACCGGGAAAGCCCGGCCAGGATGCTCGTTGCCGAGTTGATGATTATGGCGAACTGGCTCATGGCAAAATTCCTTTCAAAAAAAGGGCAACCCGCCATCTTTCGTTCGCAGCCACCGCCCAGGGAACGGCTATTCAGAAACAACGAGGGAAGCCTTTACCAAAACTGGATGCAACGGAAACGGTTGAGCCGTTTTGCCTTGGGGAGCCGTGCGCAACACCATTCCGGGCTGGGCCTGGACGCCTATGTTACGGCCACCTCCCCCATCAGGAAGTATTTTGACCTGGTCACCCAACGGCAGATCCGGTCCGTACTGAATCTCGATGAACCCTACACACAAGAGGAAATTCTGAATACCATCCACGCTGTAGAGCAGTCCATGAGCGCCGTTTCCAAAATTCAATATGCGCGTAACCGGTACTGGTTGCTCAAATATCTCGAACAGAAGACAGGTGAAAAAACCGAAGCCGTGGTCCTGGGAAAACGTAGAGACAGTTATCTTATCCTGCTGAAGGAATACATGCTGGAATGCCGGCTGGCCCTGTCCCAAGGCATCGAGTTGAAGCCTGAGGATCTGGTGCAGGTCACGCTGCAACATGCCAATCCCAGAAGCGATATGCTGTCGGTATATATCGGATAACTAATCGCTATCGCTATCGGGATCGTTATCGCAATCGAAGCTATATGACACTTGGACACGAAAAGATTGAATTGGATCGCTATCGCAATCGAAACGATATGACACCTGGGTGGAAGAGGTTATTGCGTCAAGGAAGGCCCCTAAGTTTTTCGGAAGTACGGTATTCGATCCCGATTTCGATCCCGAT
>QMMS01000589.1 GCA_003647375.1 Deltaproteobacteria bacterium | reverse complement strand
ATATTGCAGCCTATCGACCCAAAGGGATCTTTATGGCCAAACTAAAGTTCATTGAAACCACAGCACCCTGTAAGTACGACTAAAACCTTAAAACGTTATAACGTTAAAATGTTTTGTCGTATATTTAAGCTATGGAATCAGTATATAAAAGATCTACAATTTACCTTGATCCACAACTACACCGGGCATTGAAAATTAAATCTGCCCAGGTTTCGAAATCAATTTCTGCTTTAGTAAATGAATCAATCAAATTTTCACTGGCTGAAGATTTGGAAGATTTGGAAGCCTTTGAAGACCGTTTAAACGAGCCGAAGTTGGATTTTGAGTATGTTTTGAAAGATTTACGATCGAGTGGTAAAATATAAAATTTATATTAGACCATCTGCGGTTAAAGAACTTAAAAAGATACCAAAAAAGGTTCTGCAGAAAATTGTTAGCAGGATAAAAGGACTTTCAACAAACCCAAGACCTTTTGGATGTGAAAAACTGTCTGATGAAGAGAGGTATCGCATTCGTCAGGGAAATTATCGAATAGTCTACTCAATAGAAGATGCAGCGCTTATTGTAATTGTTGTAAAAGTCAGCCATCGGAGTAATGTATATAAAAAGAGATAGTAACTAATTTTAGCTGCAATCATTTCGGGTTCTAGATTCGTTGTTTGAGGGATCAGTGAAGTTCGTCGTCAACATGCTTCCCGCTTAACAGGGCCAGCATATTGTCCGCTGCTCTTTTTTGCAGTTCGTAAGAGGCTCTGTCAGAATACCATGCAATATGAGGTGTGAAGATTACCTTTGGGTGCTTCAAAAGCATCTCCTGATCCTTTCCCGGAGGTTCCTTTTCGAACACATCAAGTCCGGCACTGTGAATGGTATCTGAATTCAGTGCTTTTAAGAGATCTTTTTCACAAATTGTGGGTCCCCTGGAGGTATTAATGATTACCGGTTTATTTTGCATCTTAAGGAAAGCAGCCTCACATAGCAAATACTGTGTTTCATCCGTAAGATTGCAATGAAGACTGATTACATGGCTT
This sequence comes from Deltaproteobacteria bacterium, assembly GCA_003647375.1. The sequence goes on along the minus strand of QMMS01000589.1, from coordinate 1,988 downwards.
TTATTGAGTAGTTCCGGAAGATCTGTCTTTTCAGCTTTGTTGGCCTGCATATATTCAGCTGTTTTGTACGGATCATATGCCACTGTTCTTTCAAATAGAGCAGAGGTTTTCCTTGAGAAATGACTGCCAATTCGACCTATCCCAATAATACCCAGGGTTTTATTATGCAACTCAAAAACTTCCTTTCGGGCAGGCTTCCCAAAGTTGAGAACACTGTTTCCCCCCAGGTTCCTGATACAGGAAAACATAAGGGCAATGGCATGGTCCGAAACCGAATGGTTTGCGTAGCCCTGCACATTGGCCACCCTTATCCCTTTGCTCGTGGCCGTTTCAATATCAATATTTTCATAGCCTGCCCCATAACGGACAATAGCCTTCAGATTGGGCATCTGATCCAGAGCCTCTTCATCAATGGAAGTTCCCCTTACCAGGATTCCCGCAGCTTCCCTGGCGAAATCGAGTTGCAGTTTTCTGTCCCTTGCCGGGCCATTGTATATGATCAGTTGATATCCATGTTCATGGAACAATTCGAGTTCGTAGTCATACGATTCATATCCGGTATCAATAACAGCTATACTCTTCATGCGTGTAAAAAATTCCTGGTTAAAAACTTGAATATCTGTATTTTCTGTGAAACACGCAAGGTCCTTTCGCAGATCAACACTTTTTCATGTATTTTGAGACGCTAAACGAAAACTTTCATTCGCAGAACAAAATGCGGGTTACCTCAATTGGCTATTTTTGGATGATTATCTTTTCGAACAAATAAAACGAAACATAAAAATGAATATTGCAGTTGCTCAATTTGAACCAAGAGACAGAGATAAGACTTATAATCTGTCCGTCATCGAAGAATTAACCAGGAAGGCCAAATCACAAGGCGCTGACCTGATTAGTTTTCATGAAATGTCAATCACTGCGTATACTTTCACACAGAATCTGACCCTGGCCCAAATAACTGAGCTGGCTGAAGTAGTGCCAGATGGGAACAGCACCCGGGAATTGATGAGAATATCGGATAAATATGATATTCCCATTCTCGCGGGTCTGGTAGAAAGGGAGAATGAAAAAATCTACAATACCTATGTATGTGTCTCAAACAATGAGCTGGTGGCGAAATACAGAAAAATACATCCCTTTATAAGTAAATATTTGTCAGCGGGAGATGAGTATGTTGTGTTTGATCTGCTTGGATGGAAATGTGGAATTTTGATATGTTACGACAACAATGTGATTGAAAATGTCAGAGCAACCTCTTTATTGGGAGCCGAGCTTATTTTCGCACCACATGTTACGTGTTGTACACCATCCGCAATGCCAGGAAGAGGTTATGTGGATGATAAGTTTTGGCAGAATAGAAATAATGACCCTGAATCGTTAAGATTGGAATTTGACGGACCAAAGGGAAGGGGATGGTTAATGAGGTGGCTTCCGGCCCGGGCTTACGATAATGGCGTTTACTATGCATTCACAAATCCAATTGGATATGATGGTGAACATCTAAAAAATGGAAACTCCATGGTTATTGATCCATACGGAGAAGTAATCTCTGAGATAAAATCATTTGACAATGATATAACAGTTGTGAAAATAGTAAAAGATAAAATTCCATTGTCAGGTGGTTACAGATACAAAAATGCCAGAAGACCAAAATTATATAAAGATATTATTGGTCAGGAGCATGAACCAGAAACCAAGCCCGTCTGGATGAATAAGAGTAAGTAGGTGGAGGAAAGATGATACGAAGAGCAATTATTCAAAGCGCAGGGTTAGCAGTATTGGTAGTCCTCTGTCTGACTGGTTCATCTGCTTGTAAAAGCGGAGAGGTTAGCAATCCTCCCAATATTCTTATTATCACCACAGATCAACAGCACGCACGCTTGATGAGCTGTGCCGGGGAGGAGTTTGTGAGTACTCCGAATATGGACAGACTTGCCGCTTCAGGGGTACGGTTTGAGAATGCCTATTGCGCAAATCCGGTATGTGTT
>QMMS01000588.1 GCA_003647375.1 Deltaproteobacteria bacterium | reverse complement strand
TTTACCTGTCCTATTTAAAGCGGAATCATCCGGACCTGGATATCGCTTCAATTATTGAAGCATCCGGCATGACGGAATATGAAGTCGAAGATCAGACACACTGGTTCACCCAAGAGCAGGTGGATCGCTTTTACAACAGGATCGTTGAAGCCTCTAAAGACCCGGACATAGCCAGAAAAGCTGGGCGCTATGCAACCTCGACGGCGGGGTTGGGTGCCTCCAAGCAATATTTGCTGAGTTTGCTGAATTTAAGCACCCTTTATCTGCTCATAGAAAAAGTCTACTCGATTTTCAGTCGCGGCGCATCCATCAAAGCCAGAAAACTGGGACCGAATAAAATTGAAATCATTTCAACTCCCCAAAAGGGGGTAAAGGAAAAACCGTACCAGTGTGAGAATCGCATCGGTATGTTCGAGTCCGTGGCGAAATTTTTCGTGCAGAATTATGCGCGGGTTGAACACCCTGAATGTTTTCATAAAGATCATAGCTACTGTCGCTACATCATTACCTGGGACAGGGAAAACTCGGCCATTCTGAAGCAGGTACGCAATATTCTGCTGTCGGTCACCGGCCTTGCCACGCTGTTACTGTATTTCTTTCTGTCGTTGCATACCTGGGGGTTTTTGGCTCTATCATTCGGGCTTGTCGGTATGTCTTTCTCCTTTGTAGTCGAATATCTGGCGCAAAAGGAGCTTACGGGGATCCTTAGAAAGAAGGGCAGCGAGGCGCGGAGCCTCATTTCCGAGATGAAGATTCGCCATGACAACGCCTTGCTTGTTCAGGAAATAGGAGACGCGATTTCGTCCGTCCTGGACATTGAAAATCTTGTCAAGACCGTGGTGCACAGCATGCAGATGTACCTTGATTTTGACCGGGGCATTATCATGCTCTCCGACAGCCGCAAAACACGACTCGCGTATGTCGCCGGTTACGGTTATGACTATACGAAAGAATCTGATCTCAAGCGGCTAAGATTCCACCTGGATAACCCGGGCTCGCAAGGGGTCTTCACGCGTGCCTTCAGAGAGCAAAAGCCCATGCTGATAAGGGATGTCACGCAGATCGAAAATAGTTTTTCCGATAGAAGCATCAAATTTATAAATGATATGAACGTGCAGTCATTAATTTGCATACCGATTATCTATAAAAATGAATCCCTGGGTGTCCTGGGGGTTGACAACATCAAGTCCAAAAGGCCGCTTAATACGAGTGATATCAGCCTGTTGATGGGAGTTGCGTCGCAGACCGCCGTCGGCATCATGAATGCCGTCGCCTTTAAAAAGATTCGGGAGAGTGAAAAGAAGTACCGCGAACTTGTTGAAAATGCGAACAGCATCATCATGCGGATTAATATAAAGGGCCAAATAACTTTTTTTAATGAGTATGCCCAACGGGTTTTTGGGTATTCGGAAACTGAGGCCCGTAAAAAGAAGGATACAGATACTTTCGGCGCTTTAATGGGCGGGGAAGGGAGTTCACTTGGCAGTCTGATTGAAGATTTTAAACAATCTCCGTTGGAAACTGTTTTCAATGAGAGCAAAAGTAAGCTCAGAAATGGGGAAGATGTATGGATTGCCTGGACATACAGACCCATCTTTAACAAAGACAATACCCTTAATGAAATTCTGTGTGTCGGCAATGAAATTACAGCCCTCAAGCGGGCGGAACAGGAAAAAGCGGCATTGGAAATCAGGCTCAACCGAGCCCATAAAATGGAAGCCATCGGTACACTGGCTGGTGGTGTAGCCCACGACCTTAACAATATCCTGTCAGGGATTGTAAGTTATCCCCAGGTGTTGTTAAGGAAATTGCCGGACGGCAGCCCGCTTATAAAACCCATCCGGACCATTCAAGATTCTGGTAAAAGAGCTGCGGCAATCGTTCAGGACCTGCTGACCCTGGCAAGAAGAGGAGTTGTTACAAAGGAAACCGTCGCTTTCAATACCATCATCAATGAATACCTGCAAAGCCCTGAATTTAAGGACGTCCAGAATACCCATCCGCATGTTCAGGTTAAAACGGATCTGCTTGAAAGCACCCTTAACATCAAAGGGTCCCCGGTCCATCTGTCCAAGACGGTCATGAACCTGGTCACAAATGCATTCGAGGCGATTGAGGGTGTCGGCGAGGTCGTCATATCCATAGAAAACAAGACGGTGGATACCTTGATCGATGGCTATGACCAGGTAAAAAACGGTGATTATGTTACCCTGACCGTTATAGATACAGGCAGTGGTATCCTGCCCCAGGACCTGGAACGAATCTTCGAACCTTTTTACACTAAAAAAGTTATGGGAAAAAGCGGCACCGGACTGGGGATGGCGGTTGTCTGGGGAACCGTCAAAGATCACAACGGATATATTGATGTGCAAAGTACGCCGGGGCAAGGGACCTGCTTCACACTCTATTTTCCCGCAGTTAGGCAGCCGCTGCCGGATACAGAATCAGTATCCGGATCCATTGATGGGTTCATGGGCAAGGGGGAGTCGATCTTAATTGTCGAGGATATCGAAGAGCAGAGGACCATTGCATCTGAGATATTAGGCATGTTGGGCTACACCGTTCAATCGGTTGCCAGCGGTGCCGAAGCGGTCCAGTACATACAGAACCACCCGGTAGATCTTCTGGTCCTGGACATGATCATGGAGCCCGGTATGGACGGACTTGATACGTACCGGGAAATACTTCGACTGCAACCAGGCCAGAAAGCAATTATGACGAGTGGTTTCGCCGAAACCGAACGCGTCAAGAAAGCCATCCGACTGGGCGCGAAAACCTATATCAAAAAGCCGTATCTGATCGAGACAATCGGGAAGGCTGTGTGGAATGAACTGAATTCCGCATAACATTTTTGCCTTTTGGAGAGGAAAACATGCCGCGTCTCCTGCTGATCAATCCATCCAACACGCATAAAGGGCTGGGCAATATCCGGGCCACTGCCTTTCCGCCCATGAATTTGCCCTACCTGGCCGCAGTCACGCCCAGCAGTTACCAGATTGAGGTTATCGATGAAAATATCCAACCTTTCGCGTACCGGG
>QMMS01000587.1 GCA_003647375.1 Deltaproteobacteria bacterium | reverse complement strand
GGCAGATACCGTCCTTTTTATCTTCAAAAATATACAGCTTATTGTTGTAATGGGAGATCTTAACTGCCGTGCTTTTGTAGGAGCTGAATTTTTCAGCGCCAACAACCACGACGTATTTCTGTTTGTTACAGAGGATGGTTTTTTCCTTGGATACAGTCGCTTTTTTTTTGTCAAAACCGTATTTCATAAATGTATCCATATGGGCGGGATCAAAAACCATGGTTTCTTGATCAGACAGGTACCCCTGGAGCCGTTGGCTGGGGATCCATGCTTGAGTTTTGCCACCCTCAGAGAAACGATGGGAGCTTTCATTATGTTCCCTTCGATACAGCTCAATCATGCGGCTCTGTCTCAGTTTTTCAATAGTAATGTCCAGGCAGGTCACTGTAATGTGTTCTTTCTTGTTGCCTTTAAAACAAAAGCCGGCCTCAGTTTTGACGATTTTGTCTTCAAACCTCTTGATGATACGAATTTCGAAGTTATGCAAACTGCGGTGGCTCGATTCCAGGTGAACCTTGTGTTTTGGCGATCGTGCACGGGAGAAATCAGGATCCATATAGAATCCACCGGGCATTGAGTATTTGATGTTCAATTCGTGGATCGGTCGTTTCAGGTTCAAAAAACCTTTGGCGCGATCCGGGCGTAGTCTGATTTTCTTCTTGGGAAACGGCGCATCCAGCAGAAACCGGCTGAACAGATCCACCGCATTCAGGCTCGTTTCTGAAAAATAACATTCCAAAACAAACATATACCTTGATCCGGTATCATAAAATTCGATCACCTGGGGTTTGCGCCAATCTCCGTTTTCGTCTCTTATGTTGAAGTACTGAAATTTACAGCCGTCTACCTGTACCAGATCAAAAACCGCCTCCGGATTGAAATAACCATTATCCACCGGATCTCCATCAAAATCAGGTTGTTTTAGATAAAGATCCAGACTCTCGTTGTGGACCAGACGGCGCAAGGCATGTATTGAAATGTCTTTTTGAAACTCGTCCTGCAAAAATATGCGATAGGTGGTGATCTTCCGGGCTTTTCTCGTAATATAGATGAAGTTTGGATCCTCTGCATCACAGGAGGCCTTGACTATCTCGATGAAACGCCTCTTTACCTCATGTGACAACGCCGGTGGCCTGCCACTGCATTTGCGCCCTTCCATGATCCCCCGGCCTAAAAGCAGCAATGGTTTGGGGATGATGCCTGTCTTCTTATATTGATCCATATAGTATTTTTTGGCTCTACGCTTGGCAGAGCCTTTCTTGTCCATGATCTTTTTGTGCAGCAGAATCATGAATTGATCGTCCAGAGCAAGGCTCGATATATCTGATGGCTCATTCACTTAGACTACCCCCATAGTATTTTCTCTTTCATTACCTTGTTCCAGTATAGAGCGGATCTTTGGGACGTAGATCTCCACCTGTCATTCTGAGCGATGGTGATCTGGGAAAGCATGGTACTAACGGCTTGCTTGTATTGCTCGCTGACAATCTCTACAAAAAGTGATGGCTGTTTTTGCTCATCCAAAGATATGAACCTTTTGATATTCAGCGCTGAAAGTGGTTTTTGCGTCTTTAGAAAACCACGCCAGGCTTTCCGTTGACTGTGCGCATCCAGTCTCGTCAAGGGCCGTGCCTGGGCCTCGTTTTTGGGCAAAACATCCCCAATTGGGGAAAGATTAACAATCACCGAAAATGCCTCAATCAGCCTGTATGCCTGCGACTTGCTCATATCCCACCGGACATTTACATAGCGTTCAAATGTCTTGAAACACAGCTTTTGATAGTGGCGGCCGTCCCGGATCTCGTTCAGCGCTTTGCCAACGGCATAGAAATCTTGTCGATATCTCTGAATAACAGCTTCCAGGTGGGTCAGACGTCGGTCGGACAACTCAGATGCGTCTATCATGTTCTGATCACCCTTCCGTTCTTGGAGCATTCATCTGTTGTTTTTTCAAAAACTCAACTGAATTGATGAAATTGCACCCGGTTGTCTCCATGACCAGATCGATTGGATTGAAATTGACCTTACAATCGAAACATCGTGCCAGATTGGTTTTGGGATTTGTCGCAGTATGAAACCCGTGGCAAAGCGGACAGTGAAACCTGAAAAGACCTGTGCCACGTCTTGTCTCAAGCCCTAATGCACCGACAACTTCATTGATATTGATATCGTTACGAAGCCTTCTGAGAAAATCATCCGTGAAATAGCCCATGACCCATACCTCCCCCCAGTTTGCGGCTTTCATTTCTCGTTCAACTCGATTCTTAAGGTACCATACATCAAGTCAGGACGATTCTATTGCAAACTCGGTGAAAGTATCTTTATTCTCTCAACAGGACTCAATCCCAAGAAGCCGCGGCACTTTAACAGCACCGCTTTTCTTGTCAGTGTTCTGTACTTTTTCTTAGGAATCTGTCTCTTACAGAGGCGTGAAAAAGCCTTTTTCCGAAGTGGGTTTTCCTTAGCTTCCTGATAGGCTGTGAAAATGCCGGCCAGCGTGGAAATCCAGCGATGTATGGTTGACGGTGCCAAAGGCCGGCCCTTCTCCGAGCATTCCGGCACACCGTCAATGGTCATTACAGCGTCCTTGTATGTCTTTTGGTCATCTTCGACGTAGGTGCTGCTGAACTTCAGAACCGTTTGCCGGGTATAATGTTTGTGGGGAATTGCAAAATCCGGATAAAAGGCAAATGTTTTGCCACAGCGGGCACATTTGAAACGAACTAATGTAGAATAGATCGCTTCCACAAGCATTTCGACAATAATGAGGAAACGGCGCTCTCGGAATGCATGGATTTTGAAATTTTCTGACTCAAGATTGCATCGCGGACACGGGTCTAAACCATCGGATGTGATTTTTCCCTTTTCTACTTTCTCCTGATATGCTTTAATCTCTTCATGTGTCGCTGTCAGCGGCATACGGGTATCCCTCCTGTCTTTATTTGTTTCTCTCGTAAATTAACTTGTAATCCAGGGGGGGTACCTTACCAGATACGGCGGGATAAATGCAAAACTGCATTTTGCTGGCGGGTTAGATTG
>QMMS01000586.1 GCA_003647375.1 Deltaproteobacteria bacterium | reverse complement strand
GGCCCCGCGCCAGAAGAAAGTCTCCCACCAACACAGCAATTTCGTTTCCCCATACGGCATGAGAAGCGGGCTTTCCTCTACGCAAGTCGGCTCCGTCCACCAGATCGTCGTGCAACAGGGTCGCGGCGTGGAGGTATTCAAAAATGACCGAAAATGTTTTGTCATAATCACCACGGTAATCACACAGTCTTGCAGACAATACCATCAACAACGGCCGAAGGCGTTTTCCGCCGCTGAAGAGTATATGATGGGCCACTTTGGAGACCAGGTCCAGATTCGGGTGCAGATTTTCGAGCAGCGCCGCCTCGATACCGTCTAAATCGTCTTTGACCAGCGACAGGATTCTATTTTTCAGCTCACTCATAATGCTTCTCCGGTCAAATCATACTCCAGGGTATCGGTAATCCGGACGTCTGCGAATCCGCCAATTGTCAGACCATCCCCGTGGACATAGGTGATACCGTCGACTTCAGGCGCCTGGAAAGCGGTCCTCCCGATGTATAGTCCTTTTTCGGGTGATTCTTCGATAAGCACAGGCAGGGTCCGGTGCAGATATTTTTCATTGTTTCCGGCAGATAGATCCATTTGTCGTGACATGATCGCGTCGTAGCGTTTCATGGCAATATCCTCCGGAACATGATGCCCCAGACCGTGTGATGCTAAATCCTCTGAATCAGAATAATTAAAAACGCCCAGATGGTCAAATTTAATTTTTTCAATGCAATTAAACAATTCATCAAAATCCGATTCGGTTTCCCCCGGGAACCCTGTGATAACGGTTGTTCTAAGGCAAGCGTCATGGGAAATGGTACGAATTCGGTCAAACAGTCTGAAAAGATCTTCTTTTTGATACTGCCTTCCCATCTTTTTCAATATCAGATTGCTTGCATGCTGGATGGGAATATCAAAATAGGAGCAGATATTGTCCGCTTCGTGCATGGTTCGTATCAAGGTGTCATCCATGCTCACCGGGTGTCCGTAAAGCATCCGGATCCAGATATCCGATGATATGGCCGATAGCTCCTGCAGCAGATGGGAAAGACCATTAGGCAAACCAATGTCAACGCCATAGGCAGTTGTTTCCTGGGCCACAAGCACCAGTTCTTTGACACCCGATTGAACAAGGGTAACGGCCTCCTGAACAATTTTCCGGATGGGGCGGCTTTTTTGCCTGCCTCGCAGTTTGGGAATAATGCAGTAGGTGCAGTGCCTGTCACACCCTTCGGCAATTTTGAGATAAGACATGGGTAAGGATTGCCCGGCCCTCGGTAACACTTCGCTGTAGCTCTCCAGGGCGTCCGGGTCCGGCAAGATACACCTGGGCCGGTTCTCATGTTCAACGACCGCCTCGACAATTCTGTCGTAGGCACCGGTTCCGAGAAACATGTCAACTTCAGGGAGACTACTGACGATCTCTTCGCGAAACCGCTCCGGGAGGCAGCCCGTGACGATCATTCGGCGACAAGCACCATGGGTCTTATGCCAGGCCAGTGCGAGAATGGTATCGATGGACTCGTTGATAGCCGGTTCGATAAAGCTGCAGGTGTTGATGACAATCACTTCCGCCTCGGCAGGGTCCTCCGTTGTTTCATATCCGGCAGCAAGCAGTCGACCCGTCATGGATTCGCTGTCAACAAAATTACGTGCACAACCGAGGCTGGCAACATGAAAAATCATCCTGAAATCTTTTGAATCTCTTCGGTGATATAGGGTGCAATTTCAAACAGGTCCGCCACAACGGCATAATCGGCCTTGGCAAATATGGGCGCTTCCGAATCACTGTTGATGGCCACGATAACCTTGGAGGATGACATGCCGGCCAGATGCTGAATGGCGCCGGAGATGCCGAAAGCCATATAGAGTCCGGGCGACACGACCTTTCCGGTCTGGCCCACCTGGTCTGAATGGGCGCGCCACCCCTCGTCAACAGCCGCCCGGGATGCCCCCACGGCCGCACCAAGTGTTTCTGCCAAAGTTTCAATCACGGAATAGTCATCTCCGCCCATACCCCGGCCGCCTGAGACAACGATATTCGCTTCGGTCAGATCGATCTTGCCGGTTTCCATTCTTTTTTCAATAAAGGTCATGGTCACCTCGCCGGTCTCGGCCGATATCTTTTCCACGACAGCATCACCGCCGGTTTCTACGATCTCAGTTGTATTCGGACGCACTGAAAACATCTGGCGCTCTCCCTCTAAAACGACATTCGCCAGCAACTTGCCGCCGTAGATGGGCCGTGTGGCAATCAACCCACCATCGTCGCATGTGATGGCCACACAATCGGTTGCCAGCGGTGCATCAAATCGTGCCGCTATACGCGCGGAAAGATCTTTCCCCTGGACCGATGCGCCAAAGAGAAGTATGTGTGGGTCTTCCTGTTGAATTACCGCTGACAGCGCATTGGTATAGGCGTCTGTCAGGTACTCGGCAAGCTGCGAATCCTCAACTGCCAGGATCCTGTTCGGGCCATACGCTTGAAGCTCCTGTGCGCATGCTTCGATATCAGAACCTAAAACAACGGCGGTTAATTGACAATCCAGCTTATCCGCAATTCGTTTCCCTTCGCTCAAAATTTCAAAAGCGACCTTTCTAAAGGCACCGTCGCTCTGCTCTGCAATGACCATGATTCCTTGTGACATGTTTCACCTCATTTACATATACCGAGATCCAGAAGGCCCGGCTTTGATTAAGTACTACAAGTGTTTACAAATCGACATATTATGCATATAAAATTTTAAATCCGAATAGCGAAATCCCAACCCGGATAAACCGGAAAAGAAAAAGATCTCTTATCACGAAATCACGAAAGTACGAAACCACGAAAAAGACCATGAAACATTTCGTGTTTTTCAGATTTCGTGTTTTCGTGATTGCTTTTATTTTTTTGCCACAAAATACACAAATTTTACAGCTAAGGGACTAAACAATACTTAATGCCATAAACTCGAATGATCAAAACAAAGGGATAAAGTTTAATTCAACGGCTTATACTGGGTTCATTTGAACATTTGATATTTGAATTTGTTTTGAATTTCGATATTCG
>QMMS01000585.1 GCA_003647375.1 Deltaproteobacteria bacterium | reverse complement strand
TTTATCAGAGTCTACCATGTGCAATTGTCAGATGGGGACAAAGTGACAGAACGTCAGAGGACAGAACCACAGAGCCCTAAAAGTCAGAGCTACAGAACCCCGGAACTACAGAACCACAGAGCTCCGGAGGACGGAACCACAGAGAACGGAAGACGGAGGTCGGGACAGGGGTAGTGGGGACGCCCATAAAAATATAACTTTCTAATCGAGCGACGGCGGATATTCTCAGATGATCGGGACCGGGATAATTTTATTGAACGCCTGTATAATGGAGTCTGCTCTTGACTCTTGTATCCTTTCTCCAGCTACAATGTTGAAAACCCCTTCATTTATCGGGACTATCTTTCGCTTGCCGATAAAATGTCAGCTCCCAATCATAAGATACCGTATCCTGCCGGATGATATAGGTGGCATCATCGTCTCCTACGATCTTGAAATAACGGTGATCCGTCCCTATCCATTGGTCTTGAATCTCTTTGACCCCCACCACCAGGGAATCGAATTGGATACTGCGGGGTGTTTCATCGACCCGGTGTCCGGAATAGCATTTTACAGTGATTTTCATGTAATTTAACCGCAAACCCCGGTGAAACAAAAGACAGAACGGGTTTCACAGGGCAGGCACCCGCAGACCCATAAATTCACCGCAGAGCCGCTGAGGACGCAGAGAGCTATATTTACCCCCTCACCCTAACCCTCTCCCGCCGGGGGTGAGGGGATCTGCATATTGTTAAGAAGCTATCAGCTTTTCCGGGGTCGGACCAAAACAACATATTAAATTCTAAAGAAAAAGACTCACTATCAGGTTGTTTTAAGGCATCATTCAATTACCTGTGCCACAGCATCCCAGCCATAAATGTTGACACCTTTACGTGCGCCCTTTTCCAAACCACCGTAAATCAGTGTGGGTGAGGTAGCCTGGTCCTTGGCCAGCTTTGCCCATCGTTTCAGCCCAACAAAAAAGTCACGGTTAATTGTTTGGCCCGATTTGATCTCAATGGGCATCAGCTTTGTGCCAACGTCAGCAATGACATCCACCTCATTACCGTTGCGGTCTCTCCAAAAATGGAATTGCCCTTTTTCACCTGAATTTAAACGGGCTTTCACAAGTTCCGACAAAATGAATGTTTCGAAGATACTCCCCCGCAAGGGGTGGGATGCCAGCTGGCCGACTTCCCGGATGCCTAGCAACCAGCAAACGAGCCCGGTATCGTAGAAATAGAGTTTGGGAGACTTAATAAGCCGTTTGTTGAAATTCACAAAGTGGGGTCGCAGTTGGAACACTATATAGCTGGCTTCAAGAATTGAAATCCAGGCCTTGGCCGTGTTGTGGGTAATGCTGCAATCATTTGCCAGGGATGAAAGGTTCACGATCTGGCCGCTGCGCCCGGCACATAGCATGACAAACCGCTGAAAGGAAACAAGATCCTGGATTTTAAGGAGTTGGCGAACATCCCTTTCCACATAGGCTGTTGTATAGGCTGCGAGCCACTGCGAAGGGGAGAGTTTGCGATCATAGAGCGGGGGATACCCCCCCTTAAATAGCATTTCATCAAGGCTTTTCGATACCAATGCCGCCCTGTTCAACTCATTAATGGAAAACGGGAGTAATTCAACAAAAGCCGTCCTGCCGGCCAAAGATTGTGTGATTTTGGATATCAAGCCAAACTGCTGTGAACCTGTTAACAAGAAAAGTCCCATGCGTCCGTCTGCATCCACCCGGCTTTGAAGATAGGAAAAAAGTTCCGGCGCGCGCTGCACCTCATCCAATACACCGCCATCCGGCAATTTGTTTAAAAAGGCACGGGGATCATCAAGGGCCATTCGCCTGATATCCGGATCTTCTAACGAGAGGTAAGGTTTCCCCTGAAATATACGTTGTGCCAGCGTTGTTTTGCCTGATTGTCTGGGGCCGGTGATGGTAACGATGGGGAACCCGTCAAGCAATTCGAATATGATTTTTTCAAGATCCCTCTTAATCATGGGAAAGATGTTACAAAAATATGGGCAAATTGTCAATCGCTTTTACAATTAGCGCAATTTGATTTGGGAATTCGATTGAAATGCAGAGGACGGCGTGTCAGAGCCACTTTCGGAAGACGGAGGACGGAACCACAGAGAACGGAAGACGGGACAGGGCTGAAGCCCTGGACTACATGCCCGTTCATCGGATGTCCAATAATCAAGTATTGAAACTATGCTGTAATCTGAATGGCATTGCAAAAACAGCTGGCCCGGTATTTGACCATAAAGCCGGCATCTTTGACAGACGCGTATTCCAATCCGAATTCTTTTTCCAATGATTTTCATATAATATAACCGCAAACCCCGGTGAAACAAAAGGCAGAACGGGTTTCACAGGGCAGGCACCCGCAGACCCATAAATTCACCGCAGAGGCGCCGAGAACGCAGAGGAGTATATTATTTTCTTCAATCAAGAGATCACTCCTGAATATTAGCCGCACACAGACGCGGATACCTGTGCAGACACAAAAACCAGAGAACTGAGCGTCAGAGGCCAGAGTGCCGGACGAGAGCAGGGCCAGGATTTTGTCGAACAGGGATTCCAGAGCCTCGGAGAAAACCGTGCCGTTAAATACCTTGAACAGGTCACGGCTCAGGTGCAGGGACATAAGTTCCGTATAAGAGAAGGGGATGGGCAGGTTTGATTGGTAGGTGTCGATAAATTTCTAGCGCTGGCCATGCTCCCCCTTGTCCGTGTAGATGGGAAAGCCGGCATACTGCAGGTCATCAAGATCGCGATAGGCAGTTCTGAGGGACACGTCCCCCAGATCGGCGATTTGGGTTGCCGTGAGACCGTTCTTAGTGGACTCGATCCGGCGAATGATCCGCCACTGTCTGGAAAGCTGGTCACCGCGCATGGGCTTTTTTCCTACCTGACAGGATTAACAGGATAGAGCCTGATGTTGAATCTAAACTTTTTTATCCACGGAAATCACTGACAAATCCTAAAAGCTATCTCTTTTGACGGGATAAAAGCATGATAAGTACTTGATTTCAAACAAAACCAAAAAGTCTTATTG
>QMMS01000584.1 GCA_003647375.1 Deltaproteobacteria bacterium | reverse complement strand
TATGTGTTATCCTTAACTCTAAAGTTGTATAAATAACATGGCAAAAGATAGATAATAATTTGTTATTACATATAATATTATAGCGATAGCGTCACTTCCTGGATATTCCCACAGGTGAATTCCAAGGATGACATCTAATTTGCCATGTTATTTACCCTGCGGGAAAGCCGGAGAGCTTCATATCCTGTGTTGCTGAGGGTTCGAAGTAAAAAACTACGACTTCACCCTCAGACGCCTTGACTCTGAAGCCCTCCGGCTTTTGCAACGTTAGGGTTAATTCTGACTCATACACAACCTTGCTACATTATCGGTACCCTCGGTCCAAGGGATATGAGAGGTATGTATTGTCTTTTCGAGAGAGTGTTCAGCAAAAGATCAAGATTGACGATCTGACCATAAAGGTGCTCGCTTCCATAGGATCGCCGGGCAGTGAAAAAAAAGTAAACAAAGACGCCATGCGTGAACTGTTGGAGATAAACGGCTATGTTTACAAAAGGGAACGGGACCTCGATCTCCATATTTTTTCAGATGGGTCGGGCAAGGATTCTATCCTGGTGCTGGACAACGAGCTGGCGCTCTATAGAACAACCCTCCAGGATGTGGCCATGCGCAAGAGCCCGACAGTCAAGGAGATGGTCAGTATTCGTAATGCCATCAAGATTCTGAAGGATACAGATGTGGTGGTGAGCCGCAGGGAGGAAACGGTCAGGGCCGTTCAACAGGCTTGCATGAAAACGCTTGATTTCCATTATGAGAAAGGGGACATTGAGGCCATGGGGAAGGACGGCATGGCAGCCCTGGACAATGGATATGCCGATGGGGTGGTGGAGATACTGAGGCTGTACGAGGAAATTCTAAACTATGGGCCATTGCCCAATTCATTAGCGCTACCGCATTGCCACATGGCAGGGGCGCTTGACCGGAAAACATCCGGCGAAGTTGCCTATGGCCCGGTATTGGTTTATAATATGATGTACAACAAGCTTTCACTTACCGATGATGTCGTGGGTGTACGTGACACAGACAAAATAGAAACCCTGCACGCCATCTCCAGGGGGGAGGGCGATGCGGGGGTTGAAGGGCCTGAGGTTTTTAATAAATTGACAGCGATGTTTTTAGAAAGCGCAACCAGGAGTGGCGGAATATACCGCCTAATATCATAGCGGGAGGGATTGGAAGCCATGGTTGAAAAAATCTATGTGGTGGACGATGAGGCGACATTTGTCTGCCCTGTGTGCTCCCAACGGAAAATAAAAAATGTTCGCCAATATGTGAAGAAGGAAACGGCCGTCGAAATAGCGTCCACCTGCACTTGCGGACACACTTGGACATCCATCCTGGAAAGGCGTAGACATTACCGTAAACCGGTCAAACTGCGCGGGAGCTACACATTCAGGGATGAAGTTTTCCTGGAAGAAGGCCTTTCGGCAGGCAGTTTTGTGGGTAAAGGCAAGATGAAGGTGGTGGACCTGTCGCTAAAGGGTTTGAAAATCGAACTCAAAAAGAAATCTGAACTCCATGTCAATGACCTGCTTTCTGTGGAATTTCGACTAAAGGACAAGAAACGGACCCTTATAAGAGAAAATGCATCGGTCAGAAGTGTCAACGGCCGCCTTGTCGGGAGCGCTTTCGCCCCGGAGGTGGTCGCGAACAATTCTTTGGGGTTTTACCTGTTGAATTGATGCCCGGATAGCGTTGAACATAAACAATGGGATGGCTCCAGACTACTGATAGAAATTAAAATATGACGACCACACCGTCCCTTCCATGATATCATTATAATTCTTCTCTCAATACCTTCCTTCTTGTCTCGGCGTAGCTCGAAGAGCGAAGCCGGATGAATTCACCCGGAGGGATATCCAGAAAATGGCGCTATCGCTATGATATTGGCTGTTATTACAACTTATTATTTCTACTTTGCCATATCGTTTATGCAACCATAGGGTTTATTGTGAGCGATCATTTACATACTGATACACCTTGGGGTGCGTACAGACTTCGTAGTATTTTTTGGAGGTGAGTTTCCGCACTTTCATTGTTTCCGGATTGACCTTGGGGACATGGGCTTGACGTATGATGAGGCGTTTGTACCTGCCGGTGGTTGTCGGGAATGTGCCTGTGTAAACGGTAAAACGCTCTTTCTGTAGTTCCGGGATGTCGCATTCCAGGGCTCTCAGGTTAATTTCATCGGATAATTTTTTCAATCCGGCAGCATTGAGTTCGATGCCGTTTACGTTGTATCTCAACAACAGGTCATCGGATGTTTGGCCGACCACCGCCTCGGTTTCACTTTGGAATACATACAAATTGAAGGGTGTCGGTTTGTTTTTCAATGCCTTGCGGATAGCCTTTGAACATCCCGACTGTCTGTCTGCCAGGTTGATGGCAGATGAGATCATGATACGGTGTTCACCATCAAAAAGAAATGTGGGGGAGCTGTCTTTGTAGTTAATGCCGAATCCCAGTTCGAGTACAGGCAGCTTGTTCTTTTTACTTTTTATATTGTAGCGCTTGATAACAAGCAGCATATTGATAGCAATCCCGCAGGCTCTGGCAACGCCGTACCATCCCCCGGGCGCGTTTTCCCTTTCATAAATGGACAAAATGATGGCGTCGCCCTCGATGAATACCTTGTCGGCCCCATAGTCGTTCAGGAGTTCGGAAATCGGGTTGAAGAAATTGAGGCTGAAATAGGAGGCCGGGTTCAGCCCCCTTTTGATCATTTGGTGGGTGATGTCGGTGGAGCCCCTTACATCGGCTTTGATTACCACGTGGTTGATAATGGGCTTTTCGTCAAGCGTCTGCTCGTGGGGCAGTAAAAATTCGTAAAGTGTATTATTGGCCCGCGACAGGTTGAGAATTTTTTCCTCCGACGTCAGGTTGATCTTCTCCATGGCTTCGTTGAAGATGTTAAAATTATCAAAGTCCCTGTGATAGCGGGCAATTCCGTTGATAAACCGAATCAGATAAACTTTCTTATCCTTGGCCGTCAGCAACTCCATGCGTTTGATTTTCTTCTTCAGGGGTGTAATGGAAAAAGGCTGATG
>QMMS01000583.1 GCA_003647375.1 Deltaproteobacteria bacterium | reverse complement strand
TCTCTGTTTATGGTAGTATTTCAGTTTTTTAGATAGCCATCCGTATGTTTGAAAGCAGCAAAACTGCATCAGAAAATATCGCCAAACAATTTAGGAGGTGATAAACATGAATGTGCGCAGAGCATCATTTGCGGGAAGCTGGTATCCGGATATTCCTGAAGCCTGTGAGCGGGAAATCAAGCAGTTTTTAGACGGAAAAGAAGGGCTTGAAATTCCAAAAGGTCCATGGGTTGGCGGTATCGTGCCTCACGCCGGCTGGTACTTTTCAGGGGCAATCGCCTGCCAGGTGATTCACGCACTCAAAACAGGCACTTTGCCCGATCTGTTCATTCTATTCGGCATGCATCTTCATCCCGCTTCGCCCAACTACATCATGACGGAAGGGTCATGGGAAACGCCATTTGGTGAACTTGTCATAGAAACGGAACTTGCCCGAAGCCTGGCGAAAAGATTTCCGTTCCGCATCGAAACAGCCCAGAGCCATGCCAAGGACAACACCATCGAGCTGCAACTGCCTTTCATAAAATACTTTTTCCCGAAAGCCAGGATTGTTCCCATGGGCTTACCACCCAAAGAGGCATCTTTGGAGATTGGCAAAGCCGCTGCAGAAATATCGTCCGACCTGGGCATGAGCGCCAGGGTTGTCGGATCCACGGATTTAACGCATTATGGTTTTAATTACGGGTTTATTCCGGAAGGGACAGGCGCGTCAGCTGTGAAGTGGGTCCGGAATGAAAACGATAGAAAGGTTATCGAAGCCATGCTCGCCATGAATCCGACAGGGGTTATCGAGGAAGCCCTGACAAACCAGAACGCGTGCTGTTCCGGGGCGGCAGCCGCAGCCATGGCCGCAGGCAAGGTCCTGGGGGCGACCTCGGCGACACAAACCGTCTATGCCACCAGTTACGACAAGAGCCCGGGGGATAGTTTTGTGGGATATGTGGGGATTGTCTTTTGACACGGATAGTAGGGGTGCCCCTTGTGGGTACCCTAAAAAGCCGTATGCGATTCGCCAAAACGGGCAGACACAAGGCCTGCCCCTACAGCGGGATTAGGGGAAATCATCAGCGCATTCAAATATAGGTCAGGGCACACAAGCTGCTTATGGCTAAGAGCTTAGGGTTTATACCCTCCAACCCTCCAATCCTTATTTTTTCCCCTTCTTTTGAATTTTGGCCCATGTATCCCGCAATGTTACAATGCGGTTGAAAACGGGATGGCCTTTTGTTGTATCGACCGAATCGACGCAAAAGTATCCCTGCCGCAGGAACTGATAATGGGACCCGGGGTTAGCCACTGCCAGGCTCGGTTCCACATAGCACTCGCTCAACACTTTCAACGACTCCGGGTTCAAATAATCTTTAAAGCTTTGCCCTTTTTTCAGGGCGTTGGGATTTTCTTTGCTGAAGAGGTGTTCGTAAAGCCGGATCTCCGATTTCAGGGCGTGCGGTGCAGATACCCAGTGAAGCGTTCCTTTGACTCTCCGACCGTCGTCGGACCAGCCGCCGCGCGTTTTTGGATCGTAGGAGCAGTGGAGCGTCTGTATCTCTCCGGTGGCCGCATCTTTTTCCACATGATTGCAGGTAATATAATAGGCATGTTTGAGTCGGACTTCACGGCCCGGTGCCAGGCGAAAGAATTTTTTAGGGGGTTCTTCCAGGAAATCTTCTTTTTCGATGAACAGCTCCCGGGAGAAGGGTAGCATACGGGACCCCATGCCGGCGTCTTCCGGATTGTTTTCCGCCTCGAGTTCTTCCACCTGCCCTTCCGGGTAGTTGTCGATGACGACCCGTAAAGGATTGAGAACACCCATCATCCGTGGGGCCCTCTTGTTGAGGTCTTCCCGGATGGTGTACTCCAATAGGGCCATGTCCACCATGCTGTCTCTTCTAGCAACGCCGATGCGTTCACAGAAATTCCGAATGGCCTCGGGTGTGTACCCCCGTCTCTTGAGACCGGAAATGGTCAACATTCTCGGATCATCCCATCCAGAGACGTGTTTTTCTTCCACGAGCTGGATCAAGCGTCGTTTGCTCAAAACAGAATAGGTGAGATTGAGGCGTGCGAATTCAATCTGCTGCGGGTGATAGACTTCCAGTTCATCGAGAACCCAATCGTACAGCTGCCGATTGTTCTCAAACTCGAGGGTACAGAGGGAATGCGTGATTCCTTCAAGAGAGTCTGAAAGACAGTGCGTAAAATCGTACATGGGATATATGCACCAGGCATCCCCGGTCCGGTGGTGAGAGACCCTTCTGATTCGATATAGTGTGGGATCTCGCATCAGGAGGTTTGGATGGGTCATGTCGATTTTGGCGCGCAGAACATGCGCGCCGTCTTCAAACTTGCCGGCGCGCATTCCCTGAAACAAATCGAGATTTTCTTGAATGGATCGTGTGCGATAAGGGCTGTCTTTGCCCGTTTCGGTCAGGGTACCGCGATAGGTCCTGATCTCATGGGCGCTCAGGCTGTCGACATAGGCCTTCCCTTTTTCAATGAGCCGGCAGGCATAGGCATAAAGCCGTTCGAAATAATCCGAGGCAAAGAAGCACCTTTCTTCCCAATCGAAGCCGAGCCAGCGCACATCCTGCTGGATCGCGTCAACATATTCGACATTTTCCCTGGTAGGATTGGTGTCATCAAATCGCAGATTGCAGGTGCCGTTGTTTTCGGCGGCCAGACCAAAATTCAGACAGATGGATTTGGCGTGGCCGATATGCAGGTACCCGTTTGGTTCCGGTGGAAAACGGGTCGTTACTTTCTTGCCGAATTTATTGGTTTTGAAATCATCTTCAATGATATTACGGATGAAGTTGGGTGGCTGCGCTTCGGATTTTCCCTTGGAGGAGGCATCTTTTTCCTGATTTTTCGGTGAGGTGTTCTTTTGCATGCTGCGTAGTTCCCTATTTTGTGCCCATCCACAAATGGTTTTTTTCCGCGATATCGGCGTTGGACGCCATGATTTAACTCCTCAAAATAGCACGCTATTACTCCGGGTTAAATCTGTCGTCCGCCTTGATCTCACGAAAAAATCCTCATTTCTGGACGGACAC
>QMMS01000582.1 GCA_003647375.1 Deltaproteobacteria bacterium | reverse complement strand
TTGCATAAAAAGGGACTGCAGGTAAAACAGTTTAATCTTGTTGTCCTTTTAAAGCCCTACTATCAGACGAAAAGTTTGTTTGGCCCTGAGGAAATTTTGCATATCCGCATTGAAAATAATGTGGCTTATTTAGAAGTAAAAGAAATTCATTAGCAGCTTGAAAACTCTTTTGCCCAACTCAATTCTGATCACAACTGTTTTCCAACAAATTCTTCATTAGATGCGCGCATTTGTCTGAATTTTTTTCTCTCCGCCCTCAGTCGCCATTTAACAATCCCTGAACCGTCAAAAATCCTAGCATCGCTTTAGGAAAAAAAAATTGCGGAAAAATTGACCCGCCACCGCGATCTGTCCGTCTATTAGGTGTGTAAAACCTTTTTTACAATTTCCAATTGGCTTTACGTCCAATTGGGCAAAAGCTTAATAGGAGGTAACGCATGCAGGTATTAAAACTTATCGAATGCACACGAATTTCACGATTACCACTTTTATTCTGCAGGCTTATGGTCCTGTCGGTAATCCCTCTTGTCGGCCTGCAAAGTCCGGTGTTAGCAAAAACATCCCCCACCCTGCGGTTGTTTCCAACCACTGTCGTGGAAAGCATCAAGCATACCAGCGAAACCGCCAAAGCCATGGAGGCAGATCTTCAGAGTGTGATTGAACGACTGAACCAGCAGGAAGAATTATATACCGCCAGCAAATGCGAGGGAGCTGAAGCAGAGCAAGGCTGCAGTGAAATCACCGGTCAATTGAGCCAAACTTATCTGGAGATGTTAAATTTGATGGAATCGCGCTTGCCGGGTATGGAGGATTCGGTCCGCGCCACCAATACCAGCCTGGAACGACGAATTCGCAAGGAATTGGGACGTAAGACCACACCGCGGGGTTTGCAAAAGCTGCTTGAAAAAACACCCCTGAAACCTTCTGAACCGGTATCCTACAGGCGTCGGTCGGGAAAATTAAGTGAAAAATTCAGGCAATACTACAGACTGGTGGCAACGACATCCAGAACGGGATCGGGAGGCTCCCTGGCCGCCGTGGCGGCCGAGATATACCTGGATACACAGGAGGTGCAGGATCTCATAGCCCTGACACGTGATGAAATCAGTAGTGCCAAGCTCATGATAGATCTGGATCAGATCTACGGCATCATTACCACTAAAATGTTTGTGATGGTAGGCCGGGTAAAGACAATAATATTTGGAGAAACCGGCGAAGAGGAGGGTATTCCGGATCCCCCCCAGGGTAACCTAAAAGCGGAGTATGAAAGTCCCCTCGATATGTAACCGTCGATCTATCAGAATTCAAATGGAGGTGAACCATCATGATAAAACTAAGCCAAAAAATCAACGCAAACAGAAAAGAACTTTTGTTCATCGCGATCCTGGCCCTAGTGATGTTCTCATGCGGGAATAAGCAATACCTCAAACCCGCCTGTACATTGCCCTCAGGGGTGAATTTTGAAGAGGCGTTGGCCCATTCTCGAAAAGATCTTGACCGCTTGGAATGCGAGCAGATGTTTGACAGCTACTATGAGCGACTTATCGACGTTGCCAAACGCGATCCGGATATCGAGAACAGACGCCGGTTCAGTGATTTTCTAATGTGGGCCAACGATGAGGGTATTATCGATAAAATTCAAGCCCGGAACTACTACAACCGCTATTTCAACACGACATTCATGTCGCTGCAGGACGATTTTAACGTTTGTTCATCCTGCTCCGATGATGCGAAAAGAGATCTTGAATTAGAGTTACAAAAAGAGCTCGGTCAGAAAGAGGATGGCCTGTTGAGAGCCTGCCGGGATAAACAGGCCTATTACGCTGCCGCGGATCAATATAATTCGATTCTCCTTTTGCTGGACGCCACCTGCACGGCATGCCGGAATAAGTGACATAGGAAGCTTCTTATGAAAACAAAATATCACTCTGCAACCGATTTTTCGGCCGGGTTTATCACCGGTGCGCTGGGAGTTCTCAGCATCGCAACGATACTGCTGTATATGCTGAATATGTCGGAGATTGTCGCCATATCCGTTTTAGAAGTACCCAGTGTTCAGCGCGTGCTTGCGTGGACCTATGACAACCTGCGGTTGTCGGTAATCCCATTTTGCTTAACCTTTTTATTTTATACCGGATCACTCTTGCGCTTAAAGCGATTTCTTGGCACTCAGCATGTATCAGTGGAAAAAATAGCCCAGATTGACCACCTGGTAGATATTTGGATTAATCTGTTCTTCGGCATTGGTGTGATCTGGACCGCCATTGGCATGCGGGGGGCTTTGCTGGAGGGGCTGGGAGATTTGAATGCCCAATCCGCTGCGAAACTGGGTGCTTTTTCTATCCTCCAGCGACTGGTTGATGGCGGCATATTACTGGCGCTGTCCACTACAATATTTGGAGCGGTGGGTGGCTACCTGTTGCGAATTGTTAAATTGCTGGCGGTTGGTACCCAATTGAAAGCCTACTACAATCGGCTGGCAGAGCAACAGACTGAGGGCGTCCACTCGACGCTGCGATCCATCGATGCGCGTCTCAGTCAGCTGGTATCTGGTGCAATCGAGAAACCACCGGACGGATCCTGAGGGATTATGGTCCAATGTGGAGACGTAAATGAGTCCTTTAATATCATCGCCGACATTTCTCTTCCACCGCAGCACGACCCTATCGAATGATGTTGAAATGCTGCAATCAGATGTCATGCGGTTTTTTGCAATCCTGTGTTTGTGCCTAATGGCTATTTTCGCCTTGGTCAAAGCCTTGCCCATGTCTCCTCCGGCTGATCGGCCCACCATTGTTGAGCCTCCGAACTTAAAAGCCGAGGTCGCATCACTGCAAAAAGAAATTGCTGTCCTAAAAGATAAACTGGCTAAGACTCAGTCTCAGTTAACCGCAGCAACCGCAGCCGTTGAAAAGTCGGCAGCTCAAGCTGCTGGTGCAGCCGCAATAGAATTCGATGCGTCTGTTAGAAGAGTTGCAGCCGTTTTAGGTGTAACAGTTAAAGAGTCTAAGGCTCTTGGTATTGAACTAGAAGAACTTGGTAAACAATTTGGTGG
>QMMS01000581.1 GCA_003647375.1 Deltaproteobacteria bacterium | reverse complement strand
TTAGAATATCTTTTTTCTTCGCCACTGTTTGGGGCGGTCACTGGGATAGTTGAGACCGCTTGCATCAACACCTAAATCAACGAACAGTTTGGCCAAGGTGATGGCAGAGCTATACCCTTCCAGCACAGGGATTTCCCAACCGATTTCCGCTAAACGTTTTTGCAGAAACGATTGAAGCCAGAAAACATCAGAGCATCCAAAGGTAATGACTTCTGCACCATCTTCTTGTATGGCAGCAATGGCTTCCTTAACAGCACGCTCCACTGCTTCAGACGGTTCGCCCCTGAGAGCTTTGTCACGTTCTTCATCAATGGTGCTTTCATCTGTATGGCCGGGCCTGCCGTGATAAAAGTTAATGTTTCGAATGGATGCGCACCGATCGGTGAAGCGATGACTCACCACCAGGTCGTAATAGAACATGTTATGCGTCTCGGTAAAGTCAATGATGCTGAACTTATTGCCCAGCATCGAGGCTATGTGCATCTGGGAAAACGCGCAGGAAGTGACGGGGATACCATATTGACGTGCGATCTCTCTTGACTCCTCAAATCCCGGTTCGCCCCCTCCAAGCAAAATAATCGCATTGTACTTGCCGCTCTCACATGCTTCGCGGACAATGGGTAAGCGGGCGGCTGCTACATGGGCAAACTCCTCGCGGGTTTCAACCGCCCAATCTCCGTAGGGCGGGATTGGCCCTCCGTGAAAGTCCCAATCAACATCTTCCAGCAAAGGCCGAATGTTAAGATATTCCATCCTGAGTCGTTTTTCTTTTGTAAGCTCAGCCGAGTGATAGCGGTCAACAAATTTACCTCCGGTGGACAGTTGAAAAGGCTGAATGAAAAGAAACCGATACTTGTTATTTTTTGTGGTCACGGGTTGACTCCTTTCTTTATTCCGTCATTTAAAACCTGGTCCTTTGGGCCAGGTCAGAGATGCTTGACTATGCCGATGGCGGTAGTTACTGAAATCCGAAGCACGAAATTCGAAATCCTAAACGGTTCGACAGGCTCACCGCCCTGAGCAACGTCGAAGGGCAATACCGAATGATCCAAATTCGAATGACCAAAACAAGACCTTGGAGATACCAGCTCAAACACTATGTTTGAATCATTTGAGCATTTGATATTTGGATTTGTTTCGTATTTCGATATTCGGATTTAGAATTTATCACACGCTGGATGTGCATAATATTAATCCCTTATAGGGCTGAATTAGTGCCGGGCTCTTTGGACCCGGGTATCTACTTTGTGTTTCAAGAGGACTTTTCTGCTCTGAATGGCATCCTGTATGGGTCGATCCGTAGCGCGGTACTCAAGCAGCCAATCGCCACCATAGGAGAGATCTAACAAGCGATTAACCAGCACCGGTAAATCAACAAAACCATCTCCTAAGCGCGCACGAACGCCGACATGATTTTTTTGTTTCAGGTGTACGGAGATGAGTTGCCGGCTTTCCACACGCTCCCAAAACAGTTTAGTGTCTCCTATCGTCATGCCGTCCTGATAATAATTATTGGCCTCATCATATGCCAGACAGGCATTGCCTTGGGTTGCTAAATTTAGAATGACATAGGGTGGCAATTGGCTGTTTTCCACGGCCAGCGTTACCGGACACTCAGGTGTCAGCGACTGATACCGATGCAGATTGGACACCGCCGTGTTTTCATCCACTGCCTGTTCAACCACCATGTGCACCAGACGAAGTCGTGCTTTGGTGGGTGACAGCAGGTAGGCCAGTTTTTTACCCCGAATGATGCCGGCATCATCCTCTACCCTGTTTTCTGGCCGGTCCATCCAGGGATGCGCTATTGCATAGCTGAGTACGAGTTCAGAACTTATCTGTAGCAGCTGGCCAATGCGGTTGATTGACCGCCGGTCTTGGGTCTGCAGCCACGGAACGTCGTTGGAATTATGATCGTGGACGGCAACGCAAAGACGCTGCCATTCACTATCACTATAATGCTGCATCGCTGTTTCCAGCCCCTGAAGAATCTCTCCGAACTCGGATTTGCGCAGATAATTACCGTCTCGAATTTCTATGTGCATGAACCCGTTTTGAACAAAGTCCTCAATGAGTCTTTCAAAACGATCGTTGTCGGCCAGGCGTTTGGCTAAACAATTGGTCACGATGCCGAGTTTGTCAAACATGGCTTACTCCTGCAACATTGAAAGCCTGGTCCGGAAATTTCACGAACCTGAAATGCTCGGGCTAAGGTGTATCATCAAGGCGGTCCGGCAAGCCCAGGCGATGAGCAATTTCACGTAACTGCACCAACACAGGGTAGGCCACCGGCACGCCGTCGGACCGCATTTGCCGTTGGCGCTGAAGAGACATTTCTCCAGGCAGCCTGATCGGTTCAGCTCCTTCCATGGGTGTCGAGGTGCGGATTTCACGAATGCGCATATCCATCTCGGCTTTGAATTCAGCCATATCTCTGAAAAGATCCGGCCGCATGGTGAAAATTACCTGACCGGAGTTGGTGGGGGTGTTAAAATCCTTGTTGAAGTCGATTACGGCACTACCGAAGGCGGCGGTGTTAAGAACACCCGCCAATGCCCCGATCACGAAATTGAGACCATAGCCTTTATGCTCACCTATTGGCAGTAAAAAACCGTCCTTGATTCGCCGGGGATCCGTCAGTGATTGTCCCTTTTTATCCACCATCCAACCGATGGGAAATTCCTCGCCTTTTTGAGCAGCTACCTTGACTTTCCCGTAGGAAGCGGTGGTGGTGGCCATATCGAGTACAATGGGTGGTTCTTTCCCGGTGGGAATGGCAAAAGCGATGGGATTGGTACTTAGGAGAAGATCCGTCCCACCCCAAGGGGGCATGTGATTGGCGTTACCGATAGCCATATACATAGAGATCAGGTCATGAGGGAGGGCCAATGCCGCGTAAACACCGCCGGCACCGGCATGGTTGCTGTTGCAAATACCCACCCAGGCCATCCCGCTTACTTCGGCCTTTTGAATGGATAGCTCCACTGCCTGGGTGACCACGACTTGCCCTAGACCGTTGTCGCCATCCACGACGGCACTGACAGGGGTTTCCCGTT
>QMMS01000580.1 GCA_003647375.1 Deltaproteobacteria bacterium | reverse complement strand
GCCGAACCCGGCGCATTCGTCGTCGTGGGTATGGCGGGTTTTTTTGCGGCGGTCTCCAATACACCCATTTCCACCATCATATTCGTCAGCGAGATGACCAATTCCTATCATCTCCTGCTGCCGAGCCTGCTGGTCTGTTCTCTTTCTTATCTGGCTTCCCAAAAGTGGACCATCTTTAACCAACAGGTGAAAAGCAGAATCGATTCCCCGGCCCACGCAGGTGAATTTTTTGTGGATATTCTTCAGACCATCCATGTGAAAGACATCATGAAACATGTGAAGAAGGTGACCCTCATACCGCAGGACATGCCGTTTTACGACTTCAAATCGTTTTTCTCAACCACGAAACAGCACTACTTCCCGGTGATGGACGACGATGAAATGTTGATCAGCATTTTTTCCATTAACGACGTAAGGGGTGTACTTTTTTCCAGTGACATTGAACACCTGGTGCGCATGAAAGATATCGGGACATCGGACATTATTGTCACATCACCTTCCGATAATTTGAACTCCGTGCTCCAGAAGTTTACGGAAAAAAACATCGACAGCCTGCCGGTGGTGACGGATGACGATTACGGGGTACTCATCGGAATGTTGAACCGTAGAGAAGTGATCGCTTTTTATAACGAAAAAATTCGGGATATGAAGCAGAAAAACCAGCGTCATTAGCAGGATGCAGCCCCGTGATGAGATCACACCCAATCTCACCCGCGCCAATAATAAGAATTTTCACCCGCGGTATTTCCCACTTTAGCACAATTTTTATGGGGCGACCGGCCTTATCCTCGGGATAGGGAAAGGGGCCTGGTAGTCAGAAATTGTGGCCTTTTACCGGTGATGGAGGTCGTGAGGCATATCCAGAACCTCATCCCGATATTCACCCGTACTGGCACATAATACGCGCCTCAAATAAATAGATTACGATAATGTTATAGTTGTGTCATGTGTTGGATCTGTGCTGATGACCCCACGTTTTCTTGTAACCGCTAATGTTATTGAAAAATTTCTTTTGCATTTCTTCGGCTATTACACTGGCCATTTCTGCTCGCAAAAGCCTGAGGCACTATATCCAATGGTCCAAGGTATGGATTACAGGTTGTTATTCAATTAGATCGAAGGATTTTGGATAATTTCGCCCCCGAAGTTGATGAATATCTGAATGGGCTATTTCTCTCCATTGTCTAATCGGGCCAATGCCTTGAGTATACCAAATGGAGAAGAACCGAGTGACAATTTCTGAATTTCTTCATATCGTTTTTCGTTATGTTCAAATTTTCTTTTTAGCCTTGCCTTATAGGCATCCTTAATGGATTCAAGGAGTTTATCAAAAGCGTATGGCTTTTCAAGATATTGAAAGGCACCCAATTTTGTGCATTCCACAGCCGAATCAACTGTTGCGTGACCGGTCAGCATGATGATCTCAAGATACTTGTGCCGTTCTTTCAATCGTTTGAGCACCTGGGCGCCGTCCAATCCAGGCATTTGCAGATCCAATACGGCCACATCGAAAAGATTTTTTTTAGCCGCAGCGATGGATTCCTCCCCGCTGGTCGCCGTCATAACCTTAAAGTTTCTCAACTCAAGCCGCCTGGCGATCGATTCCAAAAATTTGACTTCGTCATCAACCAGCAGAATTCTGATTTTTTGTTCGTCTTCCATGCCATCCTCCCTTCTGTGTATCCTGTCGGCAATTGGTTACCATTCATTCCAAGCATCAAAAACGGTCCGTGTCCTTCCGAAAATGCTTTTCTTTGTCAATCAGGGGGGACTGCCGTTTGCGAAAGGGCATGTTCCCACGATTCCATCCTTTTTGGCACGGTAATGTCCATCTTTCGGGAATTCTCGCTCAATCGGATCTCGGCGCCGATCGTTACCGCCATTTTTGACGTTTCATCGGCCGGAAACTGCCGGAGACTTTTTGTTCCGAGTCCTGAAAAAGAGATGCACATGCTGCCGTTTTCCTGGGCGATGATGCCCACCCGGAACTCTCCGGTCGGGCCCACCGATTCAAATGCATACACGACGGCCTGGTAGATCAGATTCTGCAGCCGAAACGGGCACGTCACAATCGTCAGATCTGCATCCAGCGGTGGATCAAACCGGACTTTGGCTGAAATGCTCAGAAATCCGGCGATATGGATCATCAGCGTAACGACTTCCGTGAGATTGATATGTTTCACGTCGTCATCCACACTATGTGCAAACCGGTTCATCTGTTGGATGGTGTCGAATCCCCGATCGATTTCCTCCATGATCTCCCTGCTGCATGTCCGGAGCATGTCCAATTGAAGCGGCTTTCCCTCTTGTGCCATTTTCGTCAAATCCTCCAAAAAGCCGGCAGCTTCGGAGATTATGGCCATGACGTTTTTGAGTTCATGAGAAATGGAGGCGCTAATTTTTCCGAAAAAGACCAGGTCTTCCCTCGTTTCAAATCCAGTTCCGTTGTCCATGGCGACTCCCTTTGTCAGGAAAATTCGTTTCCCGTAAAAAATCCTCCAGCCGGTCCATTGGTGGAATCATCGGTTGATCGATTGCCGTAGGGTATACTTTGGTATAGCATCGGCTCGGCATTCCGTTTTTGAATGGCTGTCATACGGACGACTTTCCCATAACATTTTTCAGTTCTTCCAATAGGATTTCAATATTTATCGGCTTTGATAGATAGTGTGCGGATTCTGCCGACCCGATTTTAAAATCGGTCTCCGAGCCATGTCCGGTTAAAAAAATGGTCTTCATACCCGGCGCCAACAAGCGCAATTTCCGTTCTAATGCAATCCCACCGATCCCCGGCATCTTCACATCAAGAACGGCCACGTCATAGTGGTGATCCGTAACCTTTGCGACAGCTTCTTCACCCGAGTTCGCATGATCGGTGTCTATTCCCCTGAGCGCCAGTCTTTTGGATAGCAATATTACGAACCGTTTTTCATCATCCACCAGGAGTATCTTCATTTTTACCTTCTTCTTCCCGAATACAAATCGGCAGTGTAATGGTAAACGTGGTTCCTTCGTTTTCCCTGCCTTCTACTGATATACTTCCGTGTAACTTTTTAACCAG
>QMMS01000579.1 GCA_003647375.1 Deltaproteobacteria bacterium | reverse complement strand
ACTCATTATAGCCCAGATGTTTGGTGATGCTGTATCAGAAGACTCAGACGAGCAGAAAAGGCGCAATGCGCTGGTTAAGGAATTTATTGAAGCGCATTTAGATGTTAGATCCATGAATCAGCGCCCATTTGTTATTTATCCGGGAAATGCAGAGAAGGTAATACAAGATGTTTGTCATGATTCTGATTTCAATGTGATCGTTCTGGGGAGGAATGTCTATCTCTCCATGCATATTTTAGATGTGGACACCTTCCCGCATGTCAACCGATTATACCTCGATGTGAGTGATATCGTGCATGGACAGGCGGACTATGAAATCAGCCAAATCAGCATGTTTGTGTTTAACAAGTTGAAACCGTTGATATGGCGGTAGTTACTTAAATCCGAAGCACGAAATTCGAAATCCTAATTCGGATTTAGAATTTATCACACGCTGAATGTGTATAATATTGCTCCGGCAATTAAATAGCTTAAGGTTGTCATTCTCGCGAAGGCGGGAATCCAGAAAAACACTGGATGCCGGATCAAGTCCGGCATGACGGCGCTCGACTATTCAGTTGCCATGTTAATAGTAATCCCTTATAGGGCTGAATCAGGGCCGGGCCCTTTGGACATGGGTATCTACGATTTATGAAAGGCTCCTCAAATATCATGAAAAAAACAGGCACGACGTTATTCGATTTGACCGAGAGGTTATTCCATTTTGCCGCAGACGGCTTTTTTGCCGGATTGCCGCAACCGAAACCCGGGGAAGCAGCCCTGCGCAGATGCAGGATCGTTTCCCATCGGGGCGAACACGACAACGTTGCACTGTTTGAAAATACGCTGGCAGCGTTTGACAGGGCACGTGATCACGGCGTGTGGGGCATCGAATGCGACATTCGCTGGACAAAGGACCTCGTACCCGTTGTGTTTCACGATGCAGATTTGCAGCGCATGTTCGGCGATTCCCTGACGATCGGGCAGACCATGTTCGACCATCTGAGAAAAGATTTTCCCCAGATTCCAACTCTGTTTGAGGTCCTGACACGTTATGGGAAAAACATGCATCTGATGGTCGAGATCAAGGCTGAAGTATACCCTGATCCTGCCTATCAAAGCCGGATTTTATCTCAGGCGTTCTCCGGTTTGACTCCTGAAGAGGATTACCACTTTCTGGCACTGAACCCTCAATTGTTTGAATACGCCGATTTCGTATCACCTGCCACCTATATTCCTGTGGCCCAGCTTAATCTGCGAGAAATGAGCCGCATGGTATTGCAGGAAAACTACGGTGGCATTGCCGGGCACTACCTGCTTATTACGGATGCGCGGATGCAGGACCATCATGCACATAGCCAAAAGGTCGGCACAGCCTATATTTGCTCAAGGAACAGCCTGTTCAGGGAGATTAACCGCGGTGTCGATTGGATATTTTCAAACCACGCCTGTAGGATTCAAGATATCCTGTGCGCAAATCGTGGATCAAGCTTTGAACGCGAGGGCTTACAAACCTGAGAGATTCCGACAGCTCACCCCCGAAGTGGACAGCCTTGAGTCGCTCTAAATTGTAATTTGATCCTAATCTCGATAAAAATTCCCGTATGGATTTCCTGGTCCTTGGTGTCTCAACAGGGTATCTTTTCTTGATCTGACGAAAAAGTAAACTCAATGTCTTTGGGACGGCAACATAGGGTAATCGTCCGTCCGTTTTATTTTTCAGAAGAGGGCCACCAACTCCAAAATACCGGACAACGGATTCCACTCCCGGAATTCCATGCCGCAGCGCAACAAGAAATCTGCGAACGTCGTAATGATTATGATGGGCAAGACCAAAGGCATTGTAAACCGGGAAAGTCTTTTCCTTTTCTTTTTTCATTCTTTCAGTTGTTCTTGCCATATCTTTGTTGGCTGGAGCGAATCTGCCGTGAATCATCTTGGCCCAACGGAAGAAACTCTCAAAGATCAATCCATCTTCGAACCCTCCCGGCGGATCCCTCAGGTTCTTCCAAAACATGGTTGCATAACCATAGAACAAGGCATCGACCATCTGATTTTTAAGCTGAACATCATCAATATATTTGAGGGAATAGTTGCCCACAAACTCTATAATGATGCGTGCCAAAATCCTCGTGAATTCAAATTCCGTCTCTTTATCTATCGATCTTATATAGATCAGCATATACTGCGAATGATCTTTTTCCAGAAGGTCGTATGCACGGGGTAAAATTATCCAGGAAAGTGAAATGTCGTCGAAATCCTCAAAGAGTTTCGCAGGATGCATGGTCCTGTTTATCAATGAGTAAGTCGCTTGAGGGTCCATTTGGTCCAGTATTGACCGTGCCCTGGAATTCTTTCTTGAATTCGATATGATGCCTCTTCGTATTTCTCCCATATCCTTCAGGAAAACGGGATACATCAGTTCGACATCATCGCCGAACGGCCCTATCGATTTCCAGACCGGCGCAGTCATTTTAAAAAGTACCCAACAAAGTTGTTCGTCAAAACCGATTCGTCCAAGTGTGGGAATAATGCTAAGCTCTAATAATCGGTTGAACCGATCAGAAAGCCCCACCGTCTGCATGTTCTGAATGGTCGCATAGTGCTTTTCCTGAGCGTCTTGTTCAAATAATTCGATTTGTTCCTCGAATGTATTTGGCGCTGGTAAGGGCTTACTTATGCTCGGTCTCATAAGTTCTCCTGTCGGTATAGGTTAAAAGCAATCTTACTATACAGAAAACTCGATTTGAGTCGCAAACTTAGTAAACAGATTCATGAGAACAGGTTGGATATTGTCCAAATTATGACCTATTCAATTGTGCGCATACTTTGCCACTTAGGGCCACAATGTAGTCTTTTCCATTGAATAGTACCACAATGTGGTTATGTCAAGCTTTTTTTGGAAAATAGCATAAAACTTTGTACTATGCCACCTTGTGGTAAAAACTATATGGAGGGGTCTAAGTGGAAAAACAGGAATTGGCTGAAATTAGGAACCATATGGGGAAAACGCGGAAACAATTGGCACAGTTGCTTGGCATTTCTCTTAAAGCCAGCATGCCTTTTTTCTGAAGTGGCTTGGATT
>QMMS01000578.1 GCA_003647375.1 Deltaproteobacteria bacterium | reverse complement strand
CTTGAACCGCCACCGCCGACGTCATCCCGCGAACCGAGCATCTGCATCTGGTTCGCCACGATCTCGGTGGTGTAGCGTTTATTGCCGTCTTTGTCTTCCCAGTCGCGGGTCTGGATACGGCCCTCGACATAAACCTGGCGCCCCTTGGAGAGGTATTCGCCGCAGATTTCACCCAAGCGCCGGAAGGCGACGACGCGGTGCCACTCCGTGCGCTCCCTTTTCTCCCCCGTATTTTTATCTTTCCACTCCTCGGATGTTGCAACACTGAAGTTTGCTACTGCGGTGCCATCCGGGGTATAGCGCACCTCCGGATCTCTTCCCAGTCGGCCTACGATGATTGCTTTGTTGATGCCTGCCATGATTTTCCTCCTTGAATTGTTAACTCCACAAGTTGTTGTCATTAGGCACAAGTTCTTGTTTCGGAGTCCAAGTTTGTGTCAAGCTTTTATTAGATGCCAATACAATCAAAATAAAATCTTACATTTTATATCAAAATAAATCAAACCCAAGAATAATCCTTTTCAGAAATATAATAAACTGCAGGCTATATGTTCGCTGCTCAAGTATCATCATTACGCTTCAAGGGAACGCAAAATCGCTTCATCTTCCGATAAAGGACACTTCGATGAATGCCCAGCAATGCTGCAGCTTTTACTTTATTGTAACCAGACTTCTCTAGTGCATAACGAATCGTTTCCTCATCCGTCTTTTCACGAATATCTTTTAACCTGACCCGCGACAATGCCTTAACATCCTTTCTCCCATACCGGATATATACCGGCAAATCATGGCTGTGTATGGTTTCATCTTCCATCGAAAATAGGACCCTCTCAAGCACGTTTGACAGCTCACGCACATTTCCGGGCCAATCGTAGCCGATCAACACTTTCTTTGTTTTTCGGTGAAGTTTTTTTTCTACCATAGAGGCTTCTTCGGCAATCTTTGTCATTAGATGCTCTGCCAAAGGAATAATGTCTTCCTGACGCTCCCTGAGCGGCGGAATGTTTAATGGAATCACGTTGAGCCGATAGTAAAGATCATTGCGAAATTTTTCTTCAGCGACCATTTCCTCGAGATCTTTATTTGTGGCGGTAATGAGTCGAAAATCTGTTTTGTGGATGGTTGTGCCGCCAACACGTGCGCATTCTTTCTCTTCCAGAACCCGTAGAAGCTTGGGTTGCATCTCAAGAGGTAAATCACCGATTTCATCTAAAAATACAGTGCCCTCGTGCGCCAAGTCAAATTTCCCCATTTTACCGGCGGACCGTGCCCCTGTAAAGGCTCCCTTTTCGTATCCGAAAAGCTCCGCCTCAAGAAGATCTCTGGGAATAGCAGAACAATTAATTCTGATAAAGGGATTAAGCCGACGGGGGCTTGCATTATGAATCGCTTGAGAAAAAAGCTCTTTGCCCGTTCCTGATTCACCAGTGATGAGTATTGCGAGATGATTCGAGGCAGCCTTGAGCGCCTCATTCTTGCGTGATACTATCGCCTGGCTCACGCCCACGATACTATCAAAAGTGTAGCGTGTTGATCGCAGTTCCAGGATTTCTTTTTCATAGAATGCAACCTTGCTTTCAAGCAGTACCAGTCGTTGAGCGATTTTTTTGAGTTCTTCGACATCCTTGAATAAAACCTGCCCAAAGACGCCGATCACCTTGCCGTCTTTATGAATCGGGATTCGATGAACCAGCATTTCTTTGCCGTCCATTTTCTGCGTTTTATTGATTTCGGCTATTCCCGTTTCGGCAACAATATGCATCCTGGAATCTTCCCAGACTTCAGTACAGTGTTTTCCAATCTGAACGTTGGGATCAAGCCCGAAGAATTTTTTGTAATTGTCATTAAAATGAGTTATATACCCTTTGTTATCAGTAACTTCACAGCCATCGTGGATACAGTTGAAAATACATTTATACATTTCCAGTTTTTCATTTAACGTTCGAATCTCTTCGTCCATCCGGCTATTTGGCCGTGATGGTGTTCCTGGAGTTGTCGCATCGTCTTTATTACATTTGTCCATAAAGCCTCTCTGTCTGTTTCGGCGACATGTACTCTTTTTGCGACACTTTATCAACATATCGTTTTCAACATCCACTGGCAATTATTTTCTAAATTTCTTAATGCTGCATTATTAGCGGTTTTATCAGGTATTCATCGAATGGATTATAAAAATTTCAGTTTGGCATACTTCTGGCATCGATCGCGGTTACACCCAAACAATCGGAAACCGTCTCTCAAACAACACCATTCAAGTGAATTACAATTGAGGAGTACCAAAGGGGGTAGATCAATGATCTGGAAAGGCGATACGTACGATGAAATAGTCAGAAATTTCAAATGGGATATTCCGGAATATTTTAATATCGGTGTGGATATTTGCGATAAATGGGCAGACGACAAATATCGTTTGGCACTGATATTTTTGGATCAGGACGGAAAAGAAAAAAAAATCACCTATTGGGAATTGAAAAATCTGTCTAATCGCTTTGCCAACAGCTTGTTGCATCACGGTATCTGTAAGGGCGACCGATTGGCCATTCTCATGCCCCCATCGCCCGAGACTCTGATCGCACATATCGCGACATATAAGACTGGGGCGATACTGGTGCCCATGATTCATTTGTTCGGCCCGTTGGCGATCGAATACCGCTTGAAAAACAGCCAGGCCAAGGGAGTGGTGACGGACCAGGCAAACTTGCATAAAATTTTAGAAATAAAAGATCGCCTTCCTGATCTGAAATTGATCATCGTCGTCGATGACGATGGCGAAGAAGAGCTGCTGGACTTCTGGAAGACCTTGGAACAAGGAAGCCGGTATTTTACACCGCTATTGACCAAATCCGACGATCCAGCATTGATCATCTATACCTCGGGAACGACAGGTCAGCCCAAAGGCGCCCTTCACGCCCACCGCCTGATGATATCTGAAGCCACCAATACCGGATTTGCGCTCAACTTCTTCCCCCGAAAAGGCGACTTGCTGTGGACTCATTGCGATTGGGCCTATATTGCAGGTTCATTCACCGCCCTATACCCGACCTTGCATTACGGACATTCGGTG
>QMMS01000577.1 GCA_003647375.1 Deltaproteobacteria bacterium | reverse complement strand
TCCTGGGCAGCTTCTTTCAAATCCAGGGTGGGTGTGATTCTTGCCAGGATAGCGTCCATCTCTGCCTGGGTCTTCTTCCCTTTGCCCACATCCCTGGAAAGGTTCTTGGTAATGCTGTTCATCCCGTTGTCGATGAAACGTTGCTCGATATCCCGCATGGTGACGTTGTACCCGGCCTGGGCACATACCTGTGCGATTCCATTGCCCATCAGCCCGGCACCCAATACACATATATTCTTGATCTCCATGGTTTCCTCCTCGACATTAGAAAAAGGAAAATCTCAATTTCGACCTTTTCCAAATGCCTGCTTAGTTAAGTATTAAACAATTTACGGCACAGATACCTTTTTCTAATGAGAATTTCTTCGAAATCAATTTTTACACTCACGATCACACTACCAAAGATCGCGATAGTTCCACGGCTTTGTCTTTGACATCCGCGGACAGTTCGGCGGGCACGCTGCACCCCCCTAGGTACAGCTCACCGGCCTTTTTGGCCATCAAAAACCCCACGATCCGGTCAAAGGCGGTGAACATGCCTTCGGCGTTATTCTCGAAGGGGCCGCCACCGGTAGCCAGCAAGCCGACCCTTTTCCCCTTCATCAGCGAGGTTTGATCCGGCAGGTGATAGTTGGTGACCAGGGCATATCCGCGGTCAATCAGGGCCTTAATCTGGGCTGTAAACCCCCAGAAATAGAGCGGAGACGCAAACAGGACCGCATCCGAGGCAATCATCTGTTCCATGATACTCTCGGCATCGTCCTTCTGGATGCAGGCGATGTCATCCGGATAGTCCCGGCATTTGGCGCACCCCATGCATCCATTGATGGACTTGTTGTGGAGATATATCCTTTCCACATTATGCCCTGCAGCCTGCAGCTCTTCCTCTACCCATCCCAACACAGTGGCTGTGTTGCCTTTCTTTTTGGCGCTTCCAAGAAGCGTTAAGACTTTCATATTTTCTCCGTCTATTATATTTCCCATAGCATTTACTGCCGATCCAGATACCGCATTTTGTGTAAAAACGACAGTGTTTATTTCATTAAAAACAGCCAGCCCCATTTGAAAACAGTACTCTTCTTTCAAAACCAGGGATGCTAAAACACCATCCCTGTGGATGCACATTTTTAACGTGAAGGATTCCGGGAGAACAAACTGGAATATATTTGCCGCTTTTTTTCAACCAACCCAGTATTTTATGGTTTTTTAACACAAAACAACCTTGTATTATATGCATTATTGGCCGTTTTTATACTTGACTTTTATGCCTTAATCGATATTCTATGCACATGCAAAGAGCCATCGATCCAACATTTACCCAATGGAAAAACAGTCCTGTCAGGCAACCCCTTCTCGTTAGAGGTGCACGGCAGGTCGGCAAAACCTATTCGGTTGTCGATTTCGGCAAACGCGAATTCAACAATATGGTAACCATAAATTTCGAAGAGCAGCCGGAAATGAGCGCCTGCGTCTCGGATCTGGAACCCAAGGCTATCCTTGACCGGATTTCTATTTTAACACGAGAAACCATCACTCCAGGACAAACCCTACTGTTTTTGGATGAAATACAAGAATGCCCCAAAGCGATTACCGCCCTGCGCTATTTCCATGAAAAATTGCCTGAACTCCATGTGGTCGGTGCAGGATCTCTGGTTGAATTTGCCCTCAAAGCCGAAAGTTTTCGTATGCCTGTTGGCCGTGTGCAAAGCATCTACATGGTTCCCATGTCATTCGAAGAATTCCTGATTGCCCTTGGCGAAGATAAAATGGCCAAGCATCTTCAAAAAGCTGATCTGAATTCAGGCATCGTACAAGCCTTCAAGTCGAGGCTTGAACAACTATTTCGTCAGTACCTGCTTGTTGGCGGGATGCCCAGAGTTGTAAACGCCTATCAAAAAAAAGTGCAAATGAATGAACTGCAGAGATTGCAGTCCGGACTAATTCGGAGCTACACGGATGATTTTGCCAAATATGCCTCTACAGCTCACCATAAATACCTGAAAGAGGTATATACCAGTGCACCGCGGATGATAGGCCGACGGTACAAATATTCGCACATTAATCCAAGCATAGAATCTAAATATTTGAAAAATGCACTCGCGCTTTTAGACGATGCCAGGCTGGTGTTCAAAGTCTGCCACGCATCTGGGGCAGGGGTTCCTCTGATGGCGACTATGAACGAACGTAAGTTCAAAATTACCTATATCGATGTGGGGTTGATGCAAAATGCATTGGGCCTCCAGGCAGACACTGTTTTAGCAGACGATATTATGCAAATCAATGCCGGTAGCGTTGCTGAACAGTTTGCAGCCCAGGAACTTATTGCTCTGGCTGATCCCTATACTGAAAAACGTCTCTACTTTTGGGCAAGAGAAGCGCACAACAGCAATGCAGAAGTCGATTATCTTATGGAAATTGACGGTATGCCGATACCTGTTGAAGTAAAAGCCGGCGCCCGGGGTTCTTTAAAAAGCATGCGGCTCTTTCTTCGAGAATATCCCAAAACAACGATTGGCGTCAGATATTCGCTGCACGAGTTATCTTATGTTGACCAAATCTTGTCAATCCCCCTTACCATGATCAATCAGACGCCGAGACTTGTTCGCGACTTCCTAAAAAAAGGACCATGATAAATATATGAACGGTGCTGAAATACTCTTGAAAACAGCAGTACAGGCTGGTGTGGAAATCTGCTTCACCAATCCGGGGACTACCGAACTGCCTCTGGTCGCGGCCTTTGACACGGTCCCGGGTATCCGTCCGGTCCTGGGGCTCTTTGAAGGCTGTTGTGCGGGTGCGGCCGACGGCTACGGGCGCATGACAGGTAACCCGGCCATGACCTTGTTCCACCTGGGGCCGGGCCTGGCAAATGCCGTGGCAAACCTGCACAATGCCCGGCGGGCCCACACGCCGGTGTTCAATGTCATCGGAGACCACGCCGCCTGGCACCGGGACGCGGATGCTCCGCTGACCATGGACATCGCCTCCCTTTCCGCGGTCGTTTCCAAATGGACCCGGATTGCGCGCTCTGCAGAATCCATTTCACAGGACACTGCCGAAGCGC
>QMMS01000576.1 GCA_003647375.1 Deltaproteobacteria bacterium | reverse complement strand
CTACGCTTGGTCAGCGCAGTGCTGTCAGAGATCAGTGAAGATTGGGAAACTGGAAAAGTCTATCTCAGCATGGAGACTGAATAACGGCTGCCGGGAATTTACAGAAAGAAAGTTGCTTTATCCCGGTAAAAGCCGGTAAAGAGTAAAGGGTGAAAGTCCCTACATGGAAAAGGCTAGCAACCATCTGTGGCCCCGAGTCATGCGTTGGCATTCCGTAAGGGTGCAGCGAAGCGTTGACAGGGGGTGTGCAGGCCTGGCTATTGAGCTCCGGAATCACCAAAATCAGGTTGTCGACCTTGTGGTCCGAGGGGGAAGACAATACGGCGAGCTGCGATATTGCGAGTAGTTCATTGAACCTGCGGAGTCTTAGAACCAAGGCATGTACACAAAACTCTTTACACGGAAACCGGGAGATCCCAAGAGTGGTCATATCGTAATCCAGCTAGTGGTCCGGTCGGAACCGAACGTCCGACGTGTACGCTCTTTGGGAAGTCGGACGAAGGCATAGTATCGATGAAGCGAACGAACAAAGGTGCACAACCTAAGAAAACAGGCCACCGCCGGCGGAGTTCGTGGAGAAAAGGCCTTCGGACACTCAATATTGGATGTCCCCGTACCCTTAGTTACAAGGCTGTCTGACTACCTATGGCCAGCCATAATATGTCAATATATATATATTGACATTCAATGTCGTCGGGCATAATGTGCAAATACACACAATTCAAAAGAAAAAACTTATTGGAGGCCATTTTGATGAAAAGTTATGAAGTTCTGGTTATTGGTGGAGGTCCTGCCGCCATAACAATTGCCAAGATTCTGGGGCCAACAAAAAGTGTTGGCATTATTCGACCGGAAAATTTTTCCATGATCTACTGTGCTATGCCATATGCGCTTGAGGATGTTTTAGGCATGGAAAAAACCTTAAAGAAGGATTCTCTGGTAACTGAATCAGGAGCCGACTTGATTCGCGACAAAGTTATACGTGTAGATTTTGACAAAAAGACGGTTCACACAGAACTGAAGCAGACCTTGAATTATGACAAATTGGTGATTGCAACCGGATCAATTCCTTTTCTGCCCCCGATTGATGGGATCAATTACGAAGGCGTATATGTATTCAAGTGGGAAGACGATCTGAAACGTTTGAACGTGGCTATCAAGGAGAAAAAACAGAAAAAAGCTGTTGTTGTAGGTGCCGGTGCTATCGGTATCGAACTGGCTTTGGCATTAAGACACTGCGGACTCGAAACACACCTTGTCGATATGGTTGACACCGTATTGCCTAACCTTCTGGACCAAGACATGTCGGTGCAGGTTGAAGAACAATTGCTGCAAGCTGGATTGAAATTGCACCTGGGGAGAAAGACCGAGAAGGTTGTTGGTAATGGGGTAGCCGAGCAGGTTATCTTGGATAATGGTGAATCAATTAATCTTGCAGATGATGTTAATCCTGGTGGAATTGTTGTGTTTTCGGTCGGCATGCGTGCCAGTGTGAGTGCTTTTGAAAATACGGCATTGGAAATCGGCAAATTTGGGATTGTCGTTGATAGCAAGATGAAAACTAATATCCCGGACGTTTATTCTGTCGGCGATTGCGCTCAATTTATCAGCGGCATTACCGGTGAACCAATGGAAGGAAAATTAGCCACGAATGCCGTACCCATGGCAAAAATGCTGGCCAA
The DNA here is from genome assembly GCA_003647375.1 of Deltaproteobacteria bacterium. Next base: position 1,384 of record QMMS01000576.1, on the reverse strand, counting down.
AAATATGCTTGGCGGACAACGGGAATACGCCGGTTTTTATAATGGTGCGGCAACCAAAGTCGGGGATCTTTTTGTCGGTGGCACCGGGCTTACTGAAACTGTAGCCCGAAAAAAATATGATGTCGTGGTTGGCTACTCAGAATTAACAACGACTTTTCCCATCATGCCTGAAGCAAAGCCGGTTAAAATGAAACTGGTCGCTGACAGATCAAATTTGAGGATTTTGGGGGCACAAGTTGTCAGTGGCAACCCTGTAACAGACAAAGTTGATATCTTGACCTTGACTATTCAGAGTAAACTGACCGTTAATGATCTGACAGGGTTCAGCTATTCTGCACAACCGTATCAATCTTTCTTCCCTGCGAACAATCTCCTGGTTGCTTGCGCAGAAGACATTTTATCCAAATTAAGTTAAAGAAAGGGGTCAAGTCGCCGTTTGACTCATGTTGAAAAACTGGGAGGGGGATGTTTCTTGAATTAAGATGTAATGTTCAATGGATACGTGATTATAATTGTTACTTTGCCGAGGAAATCTGCTGGCTTAATTTGTCAAGGTAGGTTGTTGCCGTATCCCAGATGATGGCCATATTCAGTTCGAAATAACCATGTGCCATGCGGTTACGGATGCCGCGCATTTCGCGCCAGGGGATATCGGGATGAGCTGAGACAAAATCAGGATATTCGTTGATGATCTGTGTGGCTGCTTCTCCAATGATCAAAATATTATAAATAACTGCTTGTTGGGTTTTCCTGTCTTCCAGGAAAGACTCTTTGGACATGCCGCAAACATAATGACTCGCCAATGTCGCGGCCTCTTCAATGTGGCCGAGATATTCTAAAACCGATAGTTGCCGTTGCTTTGCACTCATATCGGTTTCGCTTCGTGAAGTACTTTGTTGCGAAACTTGGCTGGAAGATCTTCGGGAGTTAACAGGTCGACCGTAACACCAAGCATCTCCTCAAGGTCAACTTGAAGTCCGCCTAATTCAAAAAGAGTTGCGCCCGGCAATGTGTCAACCAGCAGGTCAAGATCACTGCCATCTTTGTCCGTTCCAGAGAGGACAGAGCCAAAGACACGAGCATTGCAGGCCCGTCTGGCATGGACTGCTTTTTGAACCGCATCACGGTGTTTTTTTAAAGCTGTAGATGGTTTCATTTTGACCCTCGCGCGAGGTAACTCAGTCCTTTGTATTGTTTTTGTAATGTATGACATCATATTGCAGCTGTCAATGAACGAAAAGATGTTGGGGCCAATGGGGGCCAATGGGGCCAATGCCATTGGGGTCGGACCGAAAGCGCCGGTAAAAGCCGGTAGAGAGTAAAGGGTGAAAGTCCCTACATGGAAAAGGCTAGCAACCAACTGTGGCCCCGAGTCATGCGTTTG
>QMMS01000575.1 GCA_003647375.1 Deltaproteobacteria bacterium | reverse complement strand
TCACCGGCAGGCGGTAGGCCACCTCGGCCACAGGCACGCCCAGGGCCTGAACCATCATCAAGTTGCGCGTCAGGGCGTGCACTTCCATGCTCGGCGGCCGGATGCCCTCGGTGAGCACGTGGTAGCTGTGTTCCATGTGTTCCAGGCCCCTGCCAAAACCCACCTTGCGCCGCCCCCGGGCCAACGCCACCACCAGGGCGCTTTTCAGCAACGCCTGGAAATCGAGCACCAGGTCGTAGCGGGTACGACGCAATTCACCGACGAAACGATTGATCTCCGCCAGCATCCCCGCGCGTCGCGCGCGGTCCCTCCAATCCAGGATCCAGGCCTTGCGCCGCGAAACGATGACTCGGTCCAGATCCGGATGGCCGGCCACCAGGTCGGCGGCGGCCTCTTCCACCACCCAGTCGATCCGCGCCCCGGGCCAGTGGCGCCGCAGGGCGCAAAGCGCCGGCAGGGTATGGATCACGTCGCCGATGGCGCTGAGCTTGACGATCAGAATTTTCATGGCGGGTCGAGAACGGCGGCCGCCTCCTGCTGAAGGCGCGCCACGGTGATGCGCCGCATGCAGTCCAGATGGCCGTAGCGGCAAGTCGGCTGGAGACAGGGGCTGCAGGGCACGTCGGTGCGCACCACCCGGCTGCGGCTGCCCCACGGCCCGGTGGCCACCGGGTTGGTGGAGCCGAAGATGGCGACCAGGGGCACATCCAAAGCGGCAGCCACGTGCATCAATCCGGAATCGTTGGTAACAAAAAGATCGAGCATGCCGATCAGGGCCATGGCTTCGGCCAGGTCGGTGCGGCCGGCCAGATTCACCGGCCGAGTGCGCATGACATCTGCGATGCGCCGGCCCAGGGACGCGTCGCCCGGTCCACCGAAAATCAGGATCCGTGCCCGGTACCGGTCCGCGATCCAGTCTCCCAGGGCCGCGTAGCGCTCCTCGGGCCATTGCTTGGCCGGGCCGAAGGTGGCGCTGGGATTCAATCCCACCAAGGGCAGGTTCGGGTCGAGGCCTTCGTCGGCCAATCGGCGGGCGGCCTGCTGGCGATCGGCTTCGGCCAGGGGCAACTCAAGCCGCGAATCCCCGGCAACCAGTCCAACGCCGCGCAGGATCTGCAGGTAATAGTCCGTCTGGTGCCGCTGCCTGATCCCCACCGGCCTTCGTACCGGGTGGGTGAGCAGCAATGCCCGGCCGTCGGTGTCGAAGCCGATGCGCACCGGGATGCCGGCCGCGGCCGTGATCAAAGCGGCTTCGAAGGCGTTTTGCAGCAGGATGACGGCATCGAACCGCCCGCGGCGGATATCGTTGACAAGCCGCCAGCGACCGGCAAGACCCCGGTGGCGCCCCTGGACATCATAGACCAAAAAACCGTCGACGTGCGGGCTGTGGGCGAAGACCGGCAGCACCCAGGGTTTGGCCAGGAGGGTGATCCGGGCGCCCGGAAAATTGCGCCGGATCGAGCGAACCGCCGGCGTGGTCATTACGGCATCGCCGATCCAGTTGGTCGAGCGCACCAGCAAGCGCCGTATGCGGCCTGTGTGCATCAAGGGTTTCATCCCGGCATAGCCTTCCTCCCGCCGTCGATCGGCGGTAGGTGTACATAGAAGCTTGGCGCCGACGTGTCAATCGTTCGATACCGAACCGTTGCCAGCGGCAACTCGTCCTTCGAAATGCTCGCCATGTTCCGCCGGGGGCTTGTTTATACTACCTGTCGGTTTACCTGCGCCATTTTCTCGACCTCAGCGTCACCGAGACGACTCTTTTTGCCCCCTTGCCGATGCTGCTCAATGCGGTCTTCCAGACCTTCTGCTGGAGCCCGCTGCCCGACCGCCGGCAAAAACAGCGCCCCCTCATCATCGCCGGGGAAATCCTGGCCGGCTTCGGCACTCTGGCCAGCCTCGGTGGTGTGGGCCGCATCTTCGGCGTCTGGCTTGGAAGGCTCTTCTACGACGGGCCGGGGGCTCGCTACAACGGATGGGGATTTGACAGCGGGGCCTTGTTTTTCGGGGCTTCGGTCGCAACGCCGTGGTCATCATGGTAAGCCAGTACCTGACCATCGAGTCGGGCCTGATGGCCTTCGCCGGGCCGGTACTCATGGGGGCGCTGAATTTTTTGATTCTGCCAAGATGGTGAGATTCAAAATGGCTTTCAAGATCCAGCGCCAGCCTCCAACGGCCGTTGCTCCAGCTGCACAATCCGCGGCGTGATGAAAATCATCAGTTCGGATTTATTGTTGGACTTGCTGGACATGCCGAACAGCCAGCCAAGGATGGGAACCTTGCGGAGCCCTGGCAGGCCGGTCTCGCTGTTGGCGTCGGTCGTCTTGGAAATCCCACCGATGACCACCGTCTCCCCGTCGTTGACCAACAGCTCGGTGGTGGCCTCGTTGATCGTGAATGAATAGTCCGTCCCGATCCGCTCGCCCAGATCGTTCTTGGTAATCATGATTTCCATCGACACACGATCGTCCTTGGTCACGTGGGGTGTCACCTCGAGTTCAAGAACAATATCCTTGAATTCGGTGGTGGTATTGCCGGCCTCGTCCAGAACAATGATCGGGTAGCTGACCCCCTGCTTGATGGTAGCGGCCTTGTTATCCAAGGTCAGGATTTTCGGCGCGCTGATGGTTTTGGTCTCGCCCTCGGTTTCCGAAGCATCAATAGCGGCATTGATGGCCAGGGGCGATCCCACCAGGCGTGAAAAATCGAAACTGACGCCCGACGTCGTTGTTCCAGCAGGAAAATTTGAACCCAACGAAAGGTCCCAATTCCCGCCCAAAGTGCTGCTGCTGAATTCGTTGCCGGTACCCGGGCCGATGCCGAACTCGCTCCCGATGTCTCGAGAAAATCTCTTGGTGGCCTCGACGATACGCGCTTCGATTAAGACTTGGGGGGTAGGATTGTCCAGCCGCTGGATGAGATCCAAAGCCTTGTCAAGCATGCTTCGGGTAGAACGGATAACAAGCTGGTTGGTGGCGTCATAGGCCCTCACAAATCCCCGATAGGACTTTTTTTCTCCGGTCACCGGGTCGATGTCGCCGCCGTACTCTTTCATCATATCCTCGATATGAGG
>QMMS01000574.1 GCA_003647375.1 Deltaproteobacteria bacterium | reverse complement strand
ATCAGAGTGATCTTTTGAATTTGTTCTCTTTTACCCATTTAAATACTATAATCCAAAGCCAGGTCTAAATAAAGTGGTTTGATTCTTCTTTATAGAGCAATCACATGTAAGAAACCCATCAAATGACTTCAGGGTCTTTCTATACTTGCCATTTTTTCGGTTAGCGGAAATTTTCTGGCCTATAGGCCTATATGTGATACCGTCCCTGCTCATTTTTATTATTGGTATAGAATCAAAGATAGAACGGCCAACAAGAAAATAGAGTCAAGTATTTCGATCGGGGCGGCAGTAAAAACTGCCGCCTACCGATTTTTTGGATATCTTCTCACCAAATAATCTTAACAAATAAAAATCTTCTGTTCTTAAAAAATACCGATAAAAATTGACAAATCCTTTCCGTCCACATCTCCATCCGGATCAAGGTCAGCCTCGGGGTTATAATTCTGACCACCTTGACCGTAACCAAACGCCGCCGCAAAAATTTTAAGGTCATTGGTATCCACATCCCCATCGTGATCAAGATCTCCGGGTAATATTACCCATGGACATCCCGTATCATCTATTGGCAGTGTTGGATCAGAATCCGGACAGGGATCACAGGCATCACCATGGCCGTCATGATCCCCATCTACCTGGTCAACATTATAACTGCCGGGGCAATTGTCACAGGCATCACCCAGACCATCACCGTCGGAATCGGCCTGACCGCCATTGGGAATATCCGGGCAGTTGTCGACGCTGTCCAATGCCCCATCACCATCCGAGTCATCTCCCTTGGGATTTGTACCCTGCGCCACTTCATCCCCATCACCAATGCCGTCGTTATCCGTGTCTGCCCTGGCGGGATCTGTTCCAAACCGAAGGACTTCCGAACCTAATGAAATACCATCCTCATCCTGGTCACTCATAGCGTCATCCGGATTGTCGGGATCAAGAAGCGGTTCTGCCTCCTCAACCTCGTCGGATATGCCGTCACCGTCGCGGTCCGCCACGATATGAACTATTATACTTAAAGCCGACAACCGGCCATCCACATCAACACTTAGAACTATCTCATGGGTGCCGAGGCTGAGATCATCGACGATGAGTATCTTTCCCATACCCAGGGGGCCGTCCATGGAAGAAGACCACTGGAATGCGTTATCATTCCGGATAACACCGCCTGCCAGGTCAAAGCAGGCACCTTCCAGATGCACGGCAGTACCCTGGGGAACACGTGTCCCCTCTTTCGGCGAAAGGATGGATGCCACCGGTGCCTTTGGTGCCACGGTAAAGCTGCCGGAAACAGCCTCGCCCATGTTGAACCCATCCGATGCCACCACCTTGATCAGGGCATTTTCACTGCCTTGGGCAAGTATGGTTGTCCAGTAAAGCTGGGTCTCCGTCAATGCTGTTTCCAACGGCATATAGGTGACACCGCCATCAGCAGAATAATACACGGAATAGGTCAGATCATCGTTATCCGGATCTTCTGCTGCCCATTCAATTATAAATTCTTCAGTTTCATCCATAAACTCGCCACCGGTAGGCGCAAGCAGTGCGACACTGGGCGGGTTCTCGCTGATGGTGTCTGACCAGATAATCTCACCAAACAATCGGATCTCTACTGAGGATGCATCATCCGGAAGGGGCCGGACAATGGTAAAAAAAGCAAACTGAACCGGATACGGCTCTTCCCACTGCTCCTGGGCGACAGGGATATTAAAGCCAAATCCGTCTTCTATAAGCACGGTGCCGGAGGCATTCAGAAAGACGATCTTCATCACACTTGCCGGTGCACCCATGGTGTCAAGGGTATCCGGCGGCATCGGCTTGGATTCGACAATAGAGACTTCATGGGGGGTTACCAGGTTCACAAAGCCGCTTATCTTCAATTTTTTTTCGAATACCAGATCGTCATAACTGTCAAATATTTCATCAAACCCGGCAGTATCGCTTGCTGCAGAAGGCTTAACAAACCGTTTTAAAATACTATTATACTCTGTGGGTAAAAAGAAGCTGTTACCATCGACCCGATCATTTGCATAAGACATCAATGACAGCGCCCTGTCAGAACCAGGGACAATATTAGGATCATTAAAGAGTTGTCCTTTAGGCACTACGTTAAAAACGGGCTGGCTTACACCCGGAGCGTTCATAAAAGAATAGGGTTTTTCATCATATAAACAGTGAGATGCATTGTCATCATGATGGTTCTGGAAATAGGGATCAACAAACCCCAGGGTGTGCCCGATTTCATGGCTCAATATTGTTCCCGATATATCTTGCAGAAGGAATACAAACGCCGTGTGCCCACCAATTTCAACTCCAAACATATCAAGGATACCTAGAAATGCCTTGACCGCCTCTTCAATGGGATCTGGACACCAGAACCCTAATGTGAGTCCACAGGCCAGCCCGCCTACGATATCGTTCAATACATCTACTATCGGGCCGGCAACATCTATCTCCTCAGTAATAAACCATTTGACCATGTGGGCCATCATACTCCTGGGAGGAATCCCAAAACCGCGCGTCCCGCCCGGTGGTAAAAGCGCTTCATCAATCATGGCTACGGCGGACATGGTCTGTCTGTTCGGATTATTATCGTTCCACTCATCCCAATAATTTCTCATGCGCACGATGGCCTCCAACATCCCACCGTCGAAATGAAAGATATTCCAGTTATCAAAATAGATATACCCGTCCGGTTCCAGCAGCTGGTTTCCCTCCCACACGTTGGGACCCACGGCCAGATCAACATCTGCCACAGGATAAATCCGTTTAAAGGCGGCAATGGATTCATGATATCTGTCCCAGTAGGTGGTCCAGTCATAATTGGGATCAACGACACCATTCTTGAATGGAACAACCCGCCGGACAAGGATACGCGGGGTAATCACGTCGGCAAATTCAACCGAATCCCGCGTAGACTCCATGGTTACTACGCCTTCACCATTGTTCGCAACAATAATGCGGAACTGGTAGGTTGGTGCGGTAAGCTTTTCCGGGGGAAGAAAAAAATTAATTCCCTCATTCATTGCCGTCAATTTTCCTGTGCTGGCCATTGCCTTGGGAGGGACATGGCTTGGCTTAAGGGT
>QMMS01000573.1 GCA_003647375.1 Deltaproteobacteria bacterium | reverse complement strand
TTCTCGTGGCTTGCCCAGGGCAACGATTAAAAGAATCTGGTATTCGTCGTTGATAGTTAGATCTTTGCGCAATCCGTCTCGATTGATTGTTGCCAGAATGCATCCACCCAGGCCTTTCTCGACAGCTCCCAGGAGAATACTCTGGCAGGCGATACCATGATCGCAAAAGAAATCCTTGTGGATGCTGGTGTCTCCCAGCAGCACAACATATGCAGCTGGTTTTTCGCCTTCAGAGGGCCCCTTCCAGTCTTTTAAATAACCAGCCCAGCCAAGTCTCTTAAATATCAACGCGTTGATCTGAGGGTCACAGGAGAGAACGTATTTCAGGGATTGAAGATTCATGCCACAAGCGGAGTGGCGAGCCAGATCAACCAGTTCTTCGAGTGTTTCCATCTCAATTTTTTTGTTCTGGTAAAATCGTCGGTAGCTTCGATTCTTGTAAACCAATTCTTTAATCATAGAACCTCCTCAGGCAGAAATTACCCCAAGGTTGCAATGTTGGGGATTACAAAACTTGAAATTCGAACTCAGACAGATATCGGTGGTCGCCGGGTAGCCCATGGCCTTGCCTCTTCAAGCTGTGCCGCCAGACGAAAAAGGGTTGCCTCATCACCGAAGCGGCTGACAAATTGGGTTCCCACAGGAAGATTGTCCCCGTTCCAATAGAGTGGTACGGACATGGCCGGCTGCCCGGTGGCATTGAAGGTGGCAGTAAAGGGAGCAAATTCCACCACGCGCTTCCACGCCTGCATGGGATTTGATTCGGGCGCATCAAACGTGCCGATATTTACGGGGGGTTCAGCCAGTACAGGCGTAAGCAGCACATCATAATCCATAAAGAATTTACATACATCACGCGAAGCGCTTTGGATCTTGCTGACCGCCATCAGGTAGTCGGACGCGCTGAACTCGCGACCCATTTCGTAGATCGCCCAGGTCAGAGGCTCAAAATATTCCGCTTGGGGTGTAATTCCACCTATCCTGGCGATGGTATTGATGGTTGAAGCGCAACCCGAATACCACAATACGTTAAATGCATGCATAAAATCATACGGATCACCTGTCAGGGTGAGATCCGCTTCGACGACATCGTGCCCCAGATCCTGGCACAGCGATGCAGCATCGTCTACAGCCGCAAGGCAATCTTCATGAATTGCTCCGCCGGTCAGGGTTTGGGTTGAAAAGGCTATCTTGAGTCGGCCTGGATCGGCGCCCACTTCTTCAATGAAAGGTCTCGCCGATGGCGGTACAAAATATGGATCGCCGATGGCGGGCCCGGAGGTGGCGTCCAGCAGCGTTGCGGAGTCTCGGACAGAACGGCAAACAGCATGTTCACAGACAAGTCCCGATATGATGTCACCAAAATCAGGCCCGAGGGAGTTGCGTGCACGGGTCGGTTTCAAACCGAACACACCACAACACGAAGCGGGAATTCGAATCGATCCACCACCGTCGTTGGCATGGGCCATGGGAACCATCCCGGCCGCGACAGCAGCGGCTGAACCACCACTGGATCCTCCGGTTGTTTTATCCATATTCCACGGGTTGCGGCTCGGACCATATAAACGTGGTTCCGTCGTCGGCATCAGCCCTAACTCGGGCGTGTTGGTTTTCCCGATAATGATGAGCCCGGCCTTTTTTAATCGTCTGGTAAGCTCACTGTCATGGTCCGGCACAAAATCTTTCAAAAGCGCTGTCCCCATGGACATGGGCACTCCTGCGAGAAAAGCGCCAATATCCTTCATAAGAAAGGGAACACCGGAAAACGGCCCATCGGGAATTTCTCCCGCTGCGGCTGTTCTGGCCTCGTCAAATAGGGTTGTGATGACAAGGTTCAGGTTTGGATTCACTTTTTCGACTCGTCCAATAGCGGCTTCCACCAATTCCAATGGCCTTATCTCTTTGCGGCGTATTAACTCAGATTGAGCTGTCGCATCCAGACCCAATATTTCTTTCAAGTTTGACATGTCGTTTTCTCCTGTCAGTGTTTCTACAGGGACGCCGTTGACAGAAAACCGGCACCGTATGCCTTGGCCTTTCTCAAAATCTCCGGGTCATTTATTGCTGATTTCCGATCAAAACCTGTTTCATATTGATGGAATAATTCATATTTCCCAGCCCCCAGAGAACGGAAAATCAACTTAAGCCATTCGTTCAGATGATCGTAAAATTGTGGAAAAAACTTTGGAGGTTCAGGATCGCCACGGGAAATAATAAACAGAAGATTTTTCCCACTCGGGAATGCCGATTTGACTGTTTGCTCCCCTGTATCCGGGTTTTCGCCAAATTCAAAAAAGCAGTAAAGGCGATCCACTAACATCTTGAGTTGTGCTGACACATGATACCAGTAAACCGGTGTCCCCATGACAATGGCATCATAGGTTGTCATGTCCTGAAGTAATATCGTCAGGTCGTCTTTCTGGACACATTTACCCGGGTGCTTTTTACATCCTTCACACCCCAGGCATCCATTTATTTTCAATTCTCTTAAATTGACAAGACGGGTTTCTGCACCGTTCTCTGCAGCCCCTTCCAACACAGCTTCCACTAACGTTTGTGTGTTTGCTCTCTTCCTCGGACTCGCGTTAATACCAATAACTTTCATAGAATTTCCTTTTCAGCTTACAAAATTATAAGGGCCGTTTTATATCAGCAATTTGTAAAAATTGCATGTTTCAAATGGTATCGCAAGAATTTTCGGGAGCTTGGTAATACATAAAAGGTATTTAGCCCGAAAATTTCATGAAACTTGACGAGGAATTTTTAGTTGCCTTTATATGTCAGCAAATTGTCATGATATTGCAAGTTAATCAGAATGGTACAGTTCGTCCTAAAGGAATGACTGGCTATTTTACTCGTCAAATTTCACCCTTCGGGCTTTCCTGATCGGCCCTGGCACTGTGTTATTCAGCCTTCGCAGTAAATTACTACGACTTCAGGCTGAAATGCCTTGCGCCAGAGCCGATCAGGTTCGTGAAATATTCGGGTTAGTATTACCACCGGTTTTTGACTTTCCGGCGTGATTTGTGATATATGGTTCTTCTCCCAATTAGTTGGGGGAAAGGGTCCAAGGAGTCCAGGA
>QMMS01000572.1 GCA_003647375.1 Deltaproteobacteria bacterium | reverse complement strand
TATTGGCTGATTGATATTAAAAAGCGACAAAAATGGTCGTCATTTTTAAGAGAAGTAGGAATGAATCCCCTGTTTATTTATCTGTTTGCCCATGTAGGCGGTGCGGTATTTATCGAGTCCATCCTTCATCCCTTTACCTTTTTACTGTTTGGCTGGATGGGCACCTTAACGGCATCAATCCTGACCAGTGCCATTGTGCTGTTTATCCTGTGGTATATCACCCACTGGTTTCATAAAAACAAAATCTATATCAGGATATAGAGGTCCTTGCACGAGAAATTCATTCTAAAAACCGTTAACCCAGCTCCGGTAATCGTCTAGACAGCATGTGTTTTTCAGAAGAATAGGTTACTTTGGTTGAAGGGATTGCCATGACAGCACCCGGAATTGTAGCACATCAATCCGCGCTCAAAAATGGAGAAAGACTTTTGATCCCTGATTTTGACAGAAAATGAACAGTTAAGACCATTGGCTTTATACCCTAATTATCACCAAAAACTTATTGAGATGCTGCATTCAAGAATCAGAAGTCTGTTTTTATTTACCACTGTCGTTATGGCACTGTCAAATTGTTCTTTAAAAGAGGAGGAGGTAATAGTGGGAGAGAAGACGCCTGTGGTCATTTGTTTTGATGTGGAAGATTATACCTCTCCCGAGTCAGTCGGCATGGACGATATACCGAAGTGGCTTGCAGAGATCATGACCGAAGAAGGGGTTACGGGTACCTTCTTTGTGATTGGGGAAAAGGCCAGGATGATGGAAAAGCGTGGTAGAAAGTATGTTATTGAAGCCATGACCAAACACGATATCGGCAGTCATACCAATTATGGTTCGATCCATCCCACAGTCACTGAAATCCTTGAAAATGCATCCTGGGAAGAGGGAAATGAGATCATGCTTAAGAATGAGTCTGCAGGGATGGATGATCTGGAACGCATTTTTGGACAGAGACCAGCCAACCTGGCCAGGCATGGAGGATCCTATGGTCCCCAATTGACAGGAGCACTATCACAACTTGAGGCCGGGTATGTATATTCCCCCATCAGCCTTCCCGGACACAATGTGGTCTGGTTTTGTAATACAATTAACTTCCATGGAGAGGGAGATTTCGGTTTTTTTGACAATGCCTATTATCGCGATGACCTGTTCAATCCCATGCTGGAGGCCCTGGATTCAATATTTCCTGTCTCCATAGAGGATATTGACATGGTGGCATTTTTTGCAAATCACCCTAGCAAAGTACGCAGCATTCAGTTTTGGGATTTCAACTATTACAAAGGAGCCAATCCTGGACCGGAAGACTGGAAGACACCCGAATTAAGGCCTCTGGAATCTATGAAAACCGCACAGAAGAATTTTCGCCGCTTGATCAGGTACCTGAAAAGCCGTGATGATATTGAGCTTACCACATATCGGGAATTGATCGGGCGTTTTTCTGTCCGGCAGGACAAGATCAGCAAAGACGAACTGGGTAAGGTCGCTGGGAGAATATTGGAAGAAAATAGTGTTGTGATTGAGGACTACTATTCTCCGGCAGAAATCTTTTCAGCTCTAAGCGAGGCTTTATCTTACTTCAAAGCTGAAGATGAACTGCCGCAGGAACTTACAATTCGGAGACCCTTTGGGCCTCTGGAAATGCCTGTCACAGAGCCAGAATTTAATCGGATTTCAGTAAAGGGCACACTCGATTTATCAGCAGAGGCACTGGAATATATTAAAAATAAAGGGCATTTGCCTGCAATCCTCAGCTATGAAGATCAAAAGATCGGAACCGGATCAATGCTTGCTCTTTTCAGTTCGCTCTATCTTAACATTGATAATCCCAACCGGCCGGAACAGCTCTCTACGATTTCTTTTGAGCCCTATCCTTCTGTGAATGAAGAGCAAATAATTAATGAAGTGGCGGCATGTAAAGGATGGCCTGTGCACCGGGAGGACCTGGACATGAGTCGGCTGATCGAAATGACAAAACTACAGTTATGGACACTAAAACCTGCACTGGATAAGAGCTCTGGTAATTGATTTAGTCATCAATAGCCCTTTCATATAAACCGGTTATTTAGATGGAATCGAAATTGAAACGAATCCTAAAAGTTAGTTTTAATTCACGATTATTTGTGGATAACTTCACATCAGTTTTAAGACAGGAGAAATTGAGACCCTTTACTTTGTAAGCTGATATTAGTGACCCATAGATATGCTAAAGATTGCAAAAGAAGAGAACCGGATCAGAGTGGAGCTTTTTCAGGTAAACAGGCTGAACACCCTTTTTTCGGGATTGGTAAAACAACAACTTCAGGAGCTTGTTGAAGAGCCTGGAACAGATGTGGTATTTGACCTTAAAGGCATCAGGTTTATCGACACAGCTGGCTTTGAAGTGCTTCAGGGGATCACAGTCCATGCTACCCGTTACGGAAGTAAATTCAAGCTCTGTAATGTTTCCGACGATGTGAAGGAGCTAATAATCTTACTGGAACTGGAGGGTCGTTTTAGCATCTGCTCATGCCAGCATACCGAAGAGAAGATCCTTGTGGTGCTGGACTAATGTTGCAAATTCACACCGAATCACCAATTAGTGTGGCTGATGTGCAGCTATTGATGCGTACAGTCACATAGTCGCCCGGATTAAAGTTCTTCTTTGGGAAGACAACCACCTTATTTTGTGAGGTGCGTCCAAACAGCTGCTCCTCCGATTTTTTAGATGTACCCTCCACAAGTACCTCAAAGGTTTGTCCCACGTCACGCTGTTTACTTTCCAGTGACAATTTCATTTGCAACTTTATGATTTCATTTAAGCGTTGGGCCTTGGTCTCTTCACCCACATCGTCGCTGTACTTTAAGGCAGCGAATGTGTCGGGACGTTCACTGTATTTAAACATATAGGAGAAATCGTAACCCACCCACTTCATAAGGCTTAGAGTCTCATTGTGCTCCTCATCTGTTTCACCGCAAAATCCAGCAATGATATCTGTGGAAATTGAGGTGCCGGGAAGATGCTTTTTTATGGCTTCAATTCTGCTTTTGTAGTGCTCACGGGTGTATTTTCGCTTCATCCTTTTGAGTACAGATGTGCTACCCGATTG
>QMMS01000571.1 GCA_003647375.1 Deltaproteobacteria bacterium | reverse complement strand
TTGGACGTTCGATGTTCGATGTTGGACGTTCATCTTTATTTACGCCATGACCTATCTGATATGCTTGATAATTCTTTTTTTCCCGGCGCACACCCTGGCCATGGAATTGCACCATGTAAAGCGTGTCGTGGACGGGGATACCCTTCTTTTGGATAACAACCGGTTTGTGCGGTACATCGGTATCAATGCCCCGGAGGTGCAACACGGAAATGAGAATGCGGAACTCTTCGGCATTGAAGCAAAAAGCTATAATGCACGACTTGTGGGGAACCGGAAAATATACCTGGTGTACGGTCAAGAAAAATCGGATCGCTACGGCAGGGGACTTGGATACGTTTATACACACAAAAAGATTTTTGTTAATCGAATGATGCTGGAACAGGGATGGGCATATTGCTTGTTCAAGTCTCCCAATATTCGTTATCATGATTTGTTTTTGAAAGCGCAGCGCCTTGCCATGCAAGGGCAACAGGGTATGTGGCGTGGATGGGAAGTACAGGCGCTGAATCTTGTCGCCAATAAGCGGTCCAGACGCTTTCATCGGAAGGATTGTCCATTCGGGATGCAAACCGGAAAGTCGAACAGAATTATCTTTTCCAGTCTTTGGGAGGTTTTCTGGGAGGGGTATGCACCCTGCAAAAGGTGTTTTCCGGATGGTCCTTTTGCTGCGCCATCGGATTGAGTCTCCATTTGCGAAGCAGGTGTGTTTAAGATGCGTCTTTGAATGGTGAATGAAAAAAAAAGATAATACCGAATATTTGAGCAGTTTTTTTCCAGGCCATACGCTGTTTCTTCATCTCTTCCATTCAAAATTCGATGTCGGACGTTCGATGTTGGACGTTCATTGGTTCCCCAGGACATGATTCATAAATATAGCAAATACCAGGAAGTGATGGAGAGTCCCTGCCGAAAATAAAAAAGGCGCCATGGAAGTTGTTTCCATGGCGCCTTTTGTTTATTTTTAGAAGCGACACCGTCGCGTCAAATACATTCGCGAGCGAATTTATTCATTTTCGGCAGCGACTGCAGCGATGACTTTTTCCACCAGTTGAGCCGGGACTTCATCGTAATGAGAAAATTCCATGGCATAGATGCCGCGGCCACCGGTCATGGATCTCAGGTCGGGGGCGTAGGTGAGAAATTCAGCCATGGGCACATTGGCGTTGATAACCTGGTTTTTACCGGCACTGTCCATACCTAGAACTCTGCCGCGTCGTCCGTTCAGGTCACCCATGATATCGCCCATATATTCATCAGGGGTGGTGATGGTTACCTTCATGATCGGTTCCAGCAATATGGGGTTTGCACTTTCGGCTGCTTTTTTGTAGGCCAGCGATCCGGCTATCTTAAATGCCATTTCAGAAGAGTCCACGGCATGAAACGAGCCGTCATTCAGGGTCACCCTGAAATCAACACAGGGGAACCCGGCCAGAATTCCTTTTTTGGAAGCTTCGATGATCCCTTTTTCTACGGCCGGAATATACTGCCTGGGTATAACCCCCCCCACGACACCGTCCACAAATTCAAAACCAGCTCCACTGGGTAACGGTTCCATGTCGATCCAGCAATCACCATATTGGCCATGCCCGCCGGACTGTTTTTTGTGTTTTCCCTGTGCCCGTGTTTTCTTCTTGATAGTCTCTTTGTAGGGCACTTTGGGGGTACTCAAGTTCACTGCGACATTATATTTTCTTTTTAGTTTTTCAATAGTAGCCTCGATATGGACCTGCCCGGCACCTGACAGGAGAATCTGATGCGTTTCCAGATTTCGATCGAGCTTCAAGGCAGGGTCCTCCTCAATCAGCTTGGAAATGGAACTGAAGATTTTATCTTCATCCCCCTTGGATTTGGGTTGGAGCGCAAAAGAAATGAGCGTCGGCAGTGGTTCTGCGAACTGATACCGTATTTTACTGCTTTCATCACATAACGTGTCCCCGGTTGTTGTTTCCTTCAGTTTTGCAACGGCAACGATGGAACCGGGACCTGCTCCAGCGGCCGATTTTTGTTCTTTGCCGAAAATGGTGAGCAACTGGTTGAAACGTTCTTTGACTTCTTTGCTTGCATTGTAAAAATTTCCTTCCGATCCCAAGGTGCCTGATATGACCTTGAAAATAGATAGCCTGCCGGCGTATGGATCTGCGATGGTTTTAACAACAACAGCCGAAAAGGGCTCACCCGGGTCCGGCAGGCGTTCAATGGTGCTGTCATCTTTGGGATCAATGCCGGTTTTAGGATTTTTGTCTCCTGGAGACGGCATGACGCTGTTGATGGTGTCCATGAAGATATCGATACCGATATTTTTAACAGCGGCGCCGCACAGCACCGGAACAAATACCCTGGAAATGACGCCCTTTCTTAATGCGCTTTTAATATCTTCGTCGCTGAGAGTTTCCCCTTCCAGATATCGCTCGATGAGTTCATCATCCGCCTCGGCAACATCCTCGATCAGTTTTTCTTTTTCAGCATCGACCAGGTCCTGCATATCTTCCGGGATATCACCCTTGGTAACATTTCCATCTTCGTCATAGATGTACGACTTCATGCTGACAAGATCGACAATACCCTTGAAATTTTCTTCTTTTCCGATGGGCAGGTGAAGTGTAATCGGCCTCAGGTCAAGGCAGTCAGATATATCCTGAAGGGTGCGGGGAAAGTCGGCCCGTTCTCTGTCAAGTTTGTTGATAAAAATAATGCAAGGCAGATGGAGATCAGAAGCAAAATCCCATGCTTGTTCGGTTTGTACCTTGACACCATCGACGGCGTCCACCAGAACAACCGCAGCATCCGCAGCCTGCATGGAGAGCTTGGTGTCACTGAAAAAGTTTTGATCCCCGGGCGTGTCGATGAGGTTGACGGTATGCTTTTTCCAGGCATATTGGCAGAAACCACTGCTGATGCTGGAATTCCTCTTGAGTTCTTCAGGCTCAAAATCCATAATGGTATTACCGTCTTCAACCCTTCCAATACGATTGGTGATACCGGCTTTGAACAGTATGGCTTCCGCCAGAGATGTTTTCCCGGCGCCGCCATGAGCTAAAAAGACTATGTTTCTCAATTCATCTAATGCTTCGCTCATCTATACTCCTCCC
>QMMS01000570.1 GCA_003647375.1 Deltaproteobacteria bacterium | reverse complement strand
GGTAATCATCGGCCATGGCGCGCATGGCCATGCCATATTTGGTGCGCGTTACAAACTGGTGCAGGGCCAGCATCAACCCCAGGGAAACCAGCACGATCATGATTTTCTTGTTGGTCACAAAAACGCCGCCGATATTGTACGTGACGGACTCGATGAGTGTGGGAAATTTCAGCCGTGATCCGCCCAGGAAAAGGATGTTGGAGGTCTCCAGGATTATACCGATCATGAGGCCGGTGATGGCGGCCGAGGCCCGCGGTGCATCCCGCAGCGGCCGGTACCCTACCCGCTCAACAATGATGCCCACAAACGCGGTCAGGAACATGGATATCAGAATCGTCAGCACCAGAATCAGCCACCCCGGTAGCAGGGCAGCGCCGCTGGTGCCAACCAGGGCAAGCAGAGCGGTGGAAACCCCCAGGCCGATATACGCCCCTACCATGAAGATGTCGCCATGGGCAAAGTTAAACAGCATGAGAATGCTGTAGACCATGGAGTATCCCAGGGCGATCAGGGCGTAAAAACTCCCCCACTGAAGGGCGTTGATGAGGTTCTGCATGAGAAAGTTAAAGGTCATGCGCTATCTCTCCAAAAAAATAAATTTTCATGCCCACCAGAATTGTTTTTTATACTAAAAACAACTATCACAGTCGCAAATTTGGCAGTTTTCCCAAAAAAACACATGGAAATTTATTTTTATTTAATTTTTTTCTCTGTATATGTTGAATATAAGCGCCCACCGTGCAGGTGCACGATGGGCGAATGGATTATTAATTATACAAATAAATTCCCGTGAATTTATTTGGGGCAGACTGACTTGTGGAAAGCAAACTGCCCTGCATCGTTGATCTGAACGATAACGGCGCACTTCTTGGGGTCCCCGTCCGGCGTAAAGGTCATGCCGCCGGTGATGCCTGGGAAGTCCTTGACACCCGCCAGGGCATCCTTGACCTTGGTGCGGTCCGCCTTGATCTTACCGGACAATCCGCCGGTGTCTTTGATGGCCTGTACCATCAGTCCAATGGTGTCCCAGGTCAGCGCGGCCACATCATCGGGAGTCTTGCCGTACTTGGCGGTATAGGCATCGATGAAAGCCTTGGTGGCGCCTTTGGCGCCGGCTGCGGCATAGTGCGTGGAGAAATAATACCCCTTGCAGTCATCCCCGCAAAGGCCCATCAGGTCACCGCCGCCCCAGGCGTCAGCACCCAGGATGTCCCGGGTCCAGCCCATTTCCTTGGCCGAACGAATGATCAGGGGCACCTCTGAATAGTACTGGGGAATGAAAAGTACATCCGCCTTGGACATAACGATGTTGGTCATCTGAGCGGAAAAGTCCTTGTCACCGGTGGTAAAAGATTCAAATCCCACCACCGATCCGGCGCCGTGTAGTTTCTCGAAGGCTTCTTTGAAATTTTCCGCCAAGCCTTTGGGGTAGTCGGCAGCGATATCGTAGATAACCGCGGCTTTCTTGGCGCCGAGTTCATCTGTTGCAAAGTTGGCAGCTACCGGCCCCTGGAAAGGATCCAGGAAACACCCGCGGAATACATAAGGGCGGTCCAGGGTGGTGTTCGGGTTGGTAGACCAGGGGCTGATCATGGGAGTGGCGTTGTTGTTGGCCACCTCGCCGGCCGGCACGGCCTGGCTGGACGACTGCGGCCCGATGATACCCAGCACCTCTTCTTCGGTGATGAGCTTGGTGTTGATTTTGACAGCGGATTCGGGCTTGTATTCGTTGTCCTCATAAACGAATTTCAGCTTGTAGGTTTTTCCGCCAACAGTAACCGTCGGGTTATCTTTGAGATACATTTCCGCAGCATTTCTAGAGGATCCGCCCACGTCCGGGTTGTCGCCGGTAAGCGGAATATTGAAACCGAGTCTAATCTCTTTCGCAGCCCATGCTGACGGTGATAGCAATAATGCGACCATGACCAGTGATACGACAAAAAATATTCCTCTTTTCATGTCATTCTCCTTTTGCTGACGTTAATGGTTCAGGCTCCTGTTTTTTCCATCAATTTTCTTCTGAATTTAGACATAGGAGTATGTGTGAAAAGGGCCAGGATGTCAATAGGTAAGGGCGTGGGGTTTTAAATAGGGGACATCCTATAACCCCCAAGTCAAGTAAAATCTGAAATATTTTTAAATCGTTTGAATTCAGACAGTTAATCTTATGCCCAATTTAAGGCCGCAATTCACCTTACTGTGATTTATACAAAATTCGGCGATTCTCTCACTACTGCGAACTTGTCTCTGATCGTTACGATTATCCGGTATTGCTGTATTAGCTGCAGAACCAATCATCCCTTATCCAGAGTCTTAAGTTCAGTGAGAGGCCCAGGATTGTCCCGCCCGAGGTCTTGTTGCCTCTACGTTCGTGAACGGGCTCTCTCGCCGAAGATGGATAGCCGATTAATCGATACTTAAATATACAGGATCAAACACTTCTCTTTTTTTCATAAGCGTCCAGGCAAGAACCAGCATTTTGGCAGCCAGCTTGACACACATTTTTGTTTTAATTCCCCGCTCACGTTCTCTGCCTCGAAGCAATTTTGTAAAATAGCTTCTGAACAGATCGGTCCTTGTTGCAGCCACATGCGCTGCTTGATACAGCGCATAGCGGAGTTCGCTATTTCCTTGCTTGGATATTACCGGAATCGCTTTATGGCTTGCCTTACCACTACGGTTGGCGCATAGGTCATAGCCGGACATCTTGATAAGTTGTTTTCTGTTTGTAAATCGAAAAGGATCACCGATCGATGCTAACACCCTGGCTGATATGTAAGGACCAAAGCCGGGTATGGTAAGAAGATAGTTGTACTCAGGAATATCAAGGCTGATATCTTCCATCCAATCTTCGGTCCTCTTTATGGCCTGACGCACATCTTCAAGCCGTTCAACAAGTAGTTCAGCTTCAAACTCGGCACTATGGCCCATTGGACAACCTACCGAGTCAATGGCTGCCTGATAGATCTTCTGTAGCCTGAGTTTCTGCGCGATTCCCCTGTGAGTCCGGGTTACCATCTTAAAAAACTGGTCAAACTCCATCAAGGCAATCTTATCCGGATTCAAACACCATTTGATGATCGCCAGAATTTCACTTTC
>QMMS01000569.1 GCA_003647375.1 Deltaproteobacteria bacterium | reverse complement strand
TTTCCGCTCCGAGAACCGCCTGAAACCGTTCCAAAGCTTCATCGATGCTCCGCACGGCTTCCAGATCGACATTCACCCGTTCCCAGCGAATCAAATCAATATCGAAACGGTTTATCTCAGGAAGTGTTCCCGCTTCGGCAGTAACCAAGACACACCCCTTGGCGCCCGACTCCCGGATATGGCGCCCCTGGATACAACCGGGAAACACTACCGGCGGATCCTTCGCAACCAGCTCGAACTGGTGCACGTGCCCTAACGCCCAGTAGTCATAGCCTTTGTTGACCAGGTCATCCAGCGAGCAAGGGGCATAATTTTCGTGCCCTACCCTGCCGGCCAGGCTTGTGTGCAACAGACCGATGTTGAAATGTCCGGGAATCGGTTCAGGATATTCACGGGATAGGTTGTCCGTCACGGCAACCCTGGAGTAGCTTTGTCCGTGGACCGCCACTTTGGGGTTTTCCAGGGTTTTCGTTTCGGGTTTTCTGGTGGAAAAAACATGTACGTTGTCCGGATATGGCAGGGTTTTCGTCATCTTGCCGGCAGCATCGTGGTTGCCGGAGATGATGAACACCTGGATCCGGGCCTCACCAAGCCGCCTGACCTGCTTAATGAAATAAAGGCCCGTGTTGTAGTCTTTCCAGTCGCCATCGAACAGATCGCCGGCAATCAGCACAAAATCGACCGCTTCATTGATGGCCAGATCTATCAAATTTTCGAAAGCCCGCCGCGAGGCCTGACGGATCTCCTCAACAGGAGCCCCTTCGTATGCCTCAAGACGATGCAAGGGACTGTCCAAATGAATGTCGGCAGTGTGGATGAATTTAAATGTCATAATAAAATCGTTTCACGATTTAATGGTTTGAACTGCGTTCCAGCAAGCAGCGCGGATTCCGGATATTAGCAAACAGGCTACACATAAGCCATATTTTTTTAAAAAATCTGTTCCTTCTCCAATGTAGTTGGAGAAAATAGCCCAAGTGTTAGTTTTCTTATGATTTTATCGGGATCGAAATCGCTATCGGGATCGAATACTTGCTACACATAAAACCCACAACTTTCACAGGTTGCTTCTGTTGCCTGCTTCGTTGTGCGCGGGATGGCATGAAAATTTATGGCAACCGGATAAAAACTATACTTCTGTTTCATATTAGTGTATGTAAGAAACAACAATTTCAGGTTGTTATATTAGGAGGTTCCCATGACGGCGACGTATCTGGCATCTACCGCCCATCTGGCATGGAAGGTTATAAAATCATACGACATCGAACCGGAAAAACTGTTTGAAGCGGCCCACATCGACCTGGACATGGTGCAATGTGCCGGCTGCCGGATCAGCTATCGTTCCGTTAACACGCTCTGGAAATTGATAACGCAATCGATCCAAGACCCCTGCATGGGGCTTAAAGCCGCCGAACACTGGCATCCATCGTACATCAATGCGCTTGGGTATGCCTGGCTTGCCAGTACTACCCTGCACGACGCACTGAATCGCCTGGTGCGCTATATCCATATCGTCACCAAATCCATTGAGCTCGAACTCGTGGCAAGAGGCAGTGAAACTGATCTGTTCATAAGCTACGATGCTCCAGGGTATGAATTTCCCCAGCGCTGCGACGCCAAACTGGCCACCTTCATGGCCATGTGCAGGGTCAATTACGGGGAAGAACTGAAACCCGTCAAGGTGTGCCTGAAACACGCCCCCCCGTCATGCGAGGAAAAGTATTATCAGTTTTTCAAAGCCCCGGTACATTTCAACCATCCCGACAACATCATTACATTTCGTTCGACGGACGTGCGGCAAAGCCTTTCCGGTGCCAACCCATACATTGCGGAAATCAACGACAACGTCGTTATTGAATACCTTTCCCACCTGGAAAAAAACGATATTATTCAGCGCACCAAAGCCGTCATCGTGGAGGTGCTTCCCTCCGGAAATGTTTCCAATAATCTTGTGGCCGCTAAACTTTTTATGAGCGTACGCAGCTTTCAAAGATCCTTGCGCAAAGCCGGTGCGACCTACCGCTTCCTGCTGGCGGATACCCGCAGGGTTCTGGCCGAAGGCTACATCAACGACCCCGGGATCGAACTCCAGGAAGTGGCATTTCTGCTTGGGTTTACCGAATACAGCGCTTTTTCGCGGGCCTTTAAGCAGTGGACCGGAAAGTCACCGGTGCAGGTCCGTGCCGGTACGCTTCAGCCTGTGATGGCGTAAATTTGCAAGACAGGCGTGGGTATTATCGAAAAATCAGCGGCTCTGGCAGGCAAGCTGCACCCCCTCACCATGCATGGTCTGATTGATTTTCACGCATCGAACAGTACATCCGCTTAAGGGCCAACCATTTGATTCCGGGGGTTGAACCGATAAGGGCCGAAGCATTGCACCTAATCAAAGAAGCCTTTGTTTTCGGCGAGTTTGCTCGCGGCCAGGCATCAAGATTGACCAGAGATGAACATAAAACACCAACAGGTTGATCATACAACCCGAACAATTTATATCTAAAAACAAAAAAAGCAAAACCGTATACGGTTTCGCTTTTTTGTTTTTGGCGCGCCCGGCAGGATTCGAACCTGCGACCTACGGATTCGTAGTCCGGCACTCTATCCAGGCTGAGCTACGGGCGCAAACAGAATTGATTTGAATTTTTTTTGCTTTTTAGGCTATTAGGATGGTGTCTGTCAACCTTTTTAAAATCAATCGGGAATCCCTGACGGCTGATCGCGTGCAAAGGGATTGCCTATATTTTTTACATCTTTTTATCCGTAGGTGAATTTTCCAATTTTTCATGCAGCTTAATAATACCGAAAAAATTATGCGTCACGAACATTTCATGCAGTTGGCTATTGAGCAAGCGCAAAAGGCCGAGGAGATCGGTGAAGTGCCCGTAGGTGCTGTTATCACGGATGCAGAGGATGTCATCCTGGCGACCGCCCACAACCAAACCATATTGAAGTCCGACCCGACAGCCCATGCGGAGGTCCAGGCCCTGCGCAAAGCCTCGGCGAGACTGCGGAATTACCGGTTGTTAAGCACCACACTATATGTTACAATTGAGCCTTGCGTCATGTGCATGGGAGCCATTGTTCACGCGCGTGAACAATGGCT
>QMMS01000568.1 GCA_003647375.1 Deltaproteobacteria bacterium | reverse complement strand
TATTTTTATATATTTTCATAACAAGAGTTTCTTAGATATTAAAAATTAACCGTTAATCCGAAGGTATAGATAGCCGGAATAGGATAGGTTTGCCTGTCGACCCCATTGGCCACCTCCGGGCTGAAACCATTGTATTGGAAGAGAGTCAGTGGTCGCTGAGCAGTAAAAGAGAGCCTTATATGCGGCATCTCTGCTCCTGAAATCTGCCAGTTCCTGATATTATAGGCGATCTGGAGATTCTGGATTCTAAAGAAGGATCCGTCTTCCACAAAATAATTACTCATCTTCTGGTTCCACCCTTTCCTAAGTCCGGCTGATGAGGGATAGATGTTGGATGTTCCCTCTCCATGCCAGCGGTTCACTGCAAGGTCGGCATCCATATTCCCGTCATTGGTCCATATTATCTCACCACGCTTGCGGTTCAGAATCTTGGCGCCATTCTGGCCTATCATCTGGGCAGAGAAGTCCAGATTCTTCCAGGAGAGTGAGAAATCAACTCCATACATCAGGCTTGGAAAATAGGATCCCAGGATCACACGGTCATCATCATTAATTACCCCGTGTCCCTCTTCGCCCGGAGCTTGCTGGTCCTTGTACCTGAAATCGCCGGGAACAAGTCCGTTATCCACTGCAATGGGATCAGCTGCGATCTCATCTGCATTCTGGTATACTCCATTGGTCTCATATCCGAAAAAGGCCAGCAGAGATTCACCCACCATGGTTCGCTGCCTGAACTCGGCCTGGCCACCATCAATGTATTGCTGTCCGTATAGATCCAGGACCTCATTCTTCAGGGTGGTAAGGTTGGCCCCGATATGGTAGCTAAAGTCACTTCCCACCTGGTCGTCCCAGGCCAGTAAAAATTCAAATCCGGAGTTTCCGATCACCCCCACATTCTTCATGGTGGTACCTCCTGTCATGGGAACCTGGACCCTGATCACTGCATTATTGGTCTTGCGGTTATAGTAATCCATATCCGCAGATAAGCGGTTTTCCAGGAACCTGGTTGTAAGACCAATGTTGATCTCCTCAACCACCTCCCATTTGAGAGAGGAGTAGGTGCTGGAAGTTAAGGTTCCGGAAGTTAGCACATCGTCGATGGCTGTGTTAACTACCGTGGTGGTGGTTGCCCCGTCGCTGGCCTGGATCTTGTCATTACCCAATTGTCCCCAGCTGGCCCGTAACTTCATAAAGGAGACAGCGTCGCTATTCTCCAGGAAACCCTCTTCCGAGAGTACCCAGCCTAAACCTATCGAGGGGAAATAACCCCATTTCTCCTGGTACTTGGAACTACCGTCAGCCCTCATGGTGGCATAAACCAGGTATTTATATTTATAATTGTAGGAAGCCCGTCCGAAATAGGAGAGCCCGTATTGCCTTGATCCGCCATCACCAACTCCCGTAATGGGTATGGTTTCGGAGAGGTTGATATACCATGCCTGTTCAGGATCCACCGGGAAATTGAGGCCCTGTGCCCTGAGCCATTGCCCGGATTCCTGACGGTAGGACATACCTGCCATCAATACCAGGTTATGATTCGTTGCAAAAGTATTTGTGTAAGTCAATACGTTATCCCAGATAATGTTGTTAAATGTAGAAGCGGTCTTGGAAAGTGTTGATTCTTCTCTCTGGGAAGCATTGCTGATATAGTAGGGCAGGCCAACATTTCTTTGATTATAATTGGTAAAGGCCTGGTTGTAGCTCGATTTGAATGAAAGCTTCCTTGGAATAAAATCAATCTTCGCATAGAAATTGGTATTTACTTTCATGGACTTGGTCAGGTTCTCATTATAATCCATGGCCGCAAATGGATTCTTTGCTCCCCTGTAACCCAGATCCTCGGCGCTTGCGTACTGGCTTGGCCAGGCATCCACATTTTGTTCATCAATAACAGGCATCACCGGAACCGCATAGTAGGTAGTATGCCAGGCTCCGTTCTGGGGAGCATAGGTTGTGGCATTAGAGATAAGTACATTACCTCCAACCGTTAGCCAGTCCGTGGCGTTATAATCTACTTTGGAACGAAGGTTAAAGCGTTCATATTCGTTTTTCATATTCATGATACCTTCCTGGAAGGTATAGCTTGTCCCAAGCGAATAGGAGGCCCGCTCGCCTCCGCCGGAAAGGCTCAGGCTGTGGTTCTGGGTCTGTGCTGAACGTAAAATCTCTTTGTACCAGTCTGTGTTGGGTTCTGGTACATTGGGATTCGTAGTCGACCTTCCATAACGTTGCATGGCATTTAGTATATACATTGAATCGGCCGGTGAACCAGACTCCATGGCCATATTTGTAAACTGCTCCGAGTTGGCCATCTTCAGCACATTTTGTGCCACCTGCACACCATAATAACCATCATAGCTGATCTGGGCCTTCTGATTAATCCTGCCAGCCTTGGTAGTGATGAGCACCACACCATTGGCTGCCCTTACACCGTAGATTGCTGCTGCGGTTGCATCTTTTAATACAGAGATGGACTCAATGTCGGAAGAGTTCAGAAAATCGATGTTATTGAAAAACATCCCATCCACCACGTAAAGCGGACTTTCATTACTGGAGCCGGGATAGGAACCAATCCCACGGATTCGTACCGTTGGAGTTGCTCCCGGTGCACCACTGCTCACAACCTGCATTCCCGCAACCTTGCCCTGAAGCCCTTCCATGGGTTGAGCAACAGGCGCTTTGGCTATGTCGTCGGCCTTCACCGTCTGGATCGCAGAGGTAAGGTCCTTGACCTTGGAAGTACCGTAACCAATCACCACAACCTCCTCCATGGATTGTGCGCTTGTGGCCATTTGCACATTGATTACCGTCTGGTTAGAGATAGCAACCATCGTGGTTTCCAAGCCCACAAATCTGAATTCAAGCGTACCATCTGCGGGGGCCGAAATGGTAAATTGCCCATCCACATTTGTGATCGTGCCCGTGCTCGTACCTACGAGGATGACGTTTGCACCGGGAACCGGGCTTCCGTCATCGGCACTTGTAACTGTCCCAGTGATGGAAATATCCTGGGCCCACAACACATTTGCCATTGCAAGCAAACATGTCAGAAAGAAGATTTTTTTCATAGCAGGTGTTTTAGTTAAGAATTTACTGAGTTTAGCAGATAC
>QMMS01000567.1 GCA_003647375.1 Deltaproteobacteria bacterium | reverse complement strand
TGCATCTGATAAATAAAGCCCTCGCCTTCCCGGCCGATCAGATGATCCGCAGGCACCTTGACCTGGTCAAAATACAATTCGGCTGTGTCGCTGATCCAGACACCAAGCTTCTCCAGTTTACGACTCACCTCCACACCGGGCAAATCTGCCGGAACAACAAAAAGACTGAAGGAGTGGTAGCCCGGATCCTCACTCGTCCTGGCGAGAAGTGTATAGAAATCGGCCTGGGTTCCATTGGTAATAAACATTTTTGAGCCGTCAATCACATAATGGTCACCTTGTCTTTCTGCAGTAGTGGCAAGTACTGCAACATCCGATCCCGCACCCGGTTCCGTCACCGCAATGGCACCCACCTTCTTCCCCTCGATGGCGGGTTTTAAATAGGTCTGTTTGAGGAATTCACTCCCGAACTCATCGATAGCAGGTGTTGCCATATTCGTCTGAACGGTGATAGCCACTGCCAGACCCAATGCTTTGATATGCCCGAGTTCCTCTAAAAACACGGTCTCGTACCAGTAATCCAGACCCTGGCCGCCATATTTTGGATCGTACCGAATACCCAGGAAGCCTAGCTTTCCCATTTTTTTGAAAAGTTTCTTCAGCGGCGCGATACCGGCTTCCTCCCATTCGTCAACATGGGGATTGATCTCTTTATTGACAAAGTCACGAACAGCGCGCCTGACCATATCATGGTCTTTGTTGAAATAGAGCTGCTCAGGTGTTTTGATGACTTTCCCCATGCAGGATCTCCTTAATCCTGTTTATAAGATAGCTTCAAGTTATTCTTACAGCGGATCATAACGTAGGTTAGTAACACTTACTTCAAAGATGTTTAAAATATATTTGTTCATAATAAATCAGGATATTAAACAATTAAGTAATCGTCACTAATCTTTTTGTCAAGCTGTTTTTTCGAGGTTGGCGATTTCCTTTTACTCCATTATTGGGTGTGATCAAAGCTGGTTTGTGATATAGAGGATGCTTCGCTGTCATTTGCTCCGCGTAATTAGTAGTAATTTACTTCGTGACATTCATTGTAGCTATCAGCAACAATAAATTACGCGCGTAGCGCTAATATCGTCCGAAGGACTAATGTCTCACAAAGTGAAAATGACCCCCGTAAAAATAAATCCCAACCATAGAATCGGCATCATGGCCGACAGTCATGGCCGAGTTCAAACCCTCTCCAGCGCCTTGACCTTTTTCAGGGAATACGGCTGCGAAGTGATCTACCACCTGGGTGACATCTGTGATTCTGCGCATCCGGAAACTGCCGACCATTGCGTAAGCCTGCTGAACCAAAACAACATTTTCGGGATAAAAGGAAACAATGATCATCAGGTGGTCGTCAACCACGAGGGCCGTCAGAACGCACACCTGGCATCGACAACCATCGAATACCTCAAAAACCTCCCCATGGTAATCGAGCTCGGGAATACCGTCATGGCACATTCCCTGCCCTTCGTAAAGGAAAGGGGGCTTTCAAGCATGGTCGGTGTTCTGGGACACAGCGAAGCGACATTGTTTTTTCGAACCTATCCTCACAAGGTGCTGTTCCGGGGGCACAGCCATCACCCGGAGATTCTGCGGCAAGAAAAGCATACTCTCGTAACCCACAAGATATTGCCGGGCGAAACCATTCAGGTGGCAGACTTAAAGCCCTGTATCATTACCTGTGGCGCTCTGGACCAGGGTTTCCTGATGATCTGGGAACCGGGCAGACAGACACTTTGCTGCCATAGCTTTATGTAAATACCCGGGTCCAAAGGGCCCTGCACTGATTCAATCCTATAAGAGTTAATGTTATGCACATTCAGCGCGTGATAAATTCTAAATCCGAATATCGAAATACGAAACAAATCCAAATATCAAATGACTCAAACATAGTGCTTGAACTTGTAATTCCAACCAAGGTCTTGTTTTGATCATTTGAATTTGTATCATTAAGTATTGTTTGGGATTTCGAATTTCGTGTTTCGGATTTAAGTAACTACCGCCATCGGCATAGTCAAACATCTCTGGCCTGGCCCAAAGGACCAGGCTCTAAATGACGGAGTAAAAGATATTTGTCCGATTAGTCGGGACAAGGGGTATTATGATTTGTATTTTAACCTTTTCGTGTTAGAATTAATTTGTTTTACGAATCTATGAAATGCTCAAAATAGGAGGTCGCCATGGATAAACACACATTGGATCGGTTGCCGGAATTTCTCGACATCCTGGGGCTCGATGAAGTCCCCATGGGCGTCTTCTACACCGATACAAAACCCACGGACGGGTTTTCTCCCAAACCCAACGATCTACCAACCCGGGAAAGAGAGCTCGCCAATGAAATCGACTGGCAGGGTGTGTTCGGTCAATTTTCGTGCGTGCTGGGAAATATCTGGCGGGCACGCAAAAAAAAGACGACCGCCTATTTTTCAGCTGAACAATTCGGATGTCCCGGCGGTGCCTTCTGGCTTGGATTCAACAAACCTCAGGCCGAAACCATTATCCATTATGTTTCCACCGGCATCCCCAATTGGACCGATGGTGAGCTGTATTGTGAATCGCCGGACGAACTCCGGCGCATATTCGAATATGTGGATCCCAGGCCCGCTCCTAAAAAATTCTGTGTCTTCAAACCGGTTGATCAGTTCTTACAGGATGAAGAGCCTGAACTCGTATCCTTTTTTACGAGACCGGAATCTCTCAGCGGTCTTCACCAACTGGCAGCATTCGTCACCAATAATCCCGAGGTGGTGGCCTCCCCGTGGGGTGCCGCATGTGGAAATCTGGTTGTATGGCCCCTGCATTATCTATCCAGAGGAATCGACCGTGCCGTCCTGGGAGGGTGGGATCCTTCTGCGCGAAAGTTTTTCAAAACGGACGAGCTGTCTTTCACCCTACCCTTGCGAATGTTTCAGGATATGCTGCATCGCGTTGACGCCTCTTTTCTGAAAACAAAGACCTGGTCCACGGTACAGAAAAAGATCGCCCGTAGCCGGAAGAGGTGGGGGGAGAAATAGAGGGTTGGAGGGTGATACAAGGGTGATAAGAGGGTTCGAGGGGGAAACTAAAAACGCTTCGCTGTCATTTGCTTCGCGTAATTAGTAGTAATTTACTTCGTG
>QMMS01000566.1 GCA_003647375.1 Deltaproteobacteria bacterium | reverse complement strand
TGAGGGTATCGTAAAACCGAATTGCGGGATATCACGTTCGAGAAAGGTCCTGATAAAATCCTCTCTCCAGGTAATGCTGATGGTGTCGGACCGGGCAAGAACTGCTTCGGGAAAACCACCCCGGAACCATAATTTGGTCGGATCCCCATCCTGGGTCAGTGTTGTGGCAGCCAGTTCGTCATATGTAAATGGGGTCAGCTCAATATAATGAATACGGCCGGCCAGAGTTTCAGAGCTGCGCCGTATCAGATCCTGCGATGCCGAACCGAGAAGGAAAAAAGCCCCCGGTCTTCTGTTCTCATCTACTGCAACACGAAGTATGGGAAAGAGTTCAGGACCCATTTGAACCTCGTCGATGCAGATGAGTTTCTCTTTCTGAGTATGGAAAAAAAACTCAGGATCATAAAGCTTGCGAAAGTCTGAAGGTTTTTCCAGATCCAGAAAAACCGTATCTTCTCTCCCGTTGACTATATGTCTCGCCAGGGTGGATTTTCCGCACTGACGGGGACCGAGCAGTGCTGTAACGGGAAACGAATGCAAAGAGGATCTAATTTCGTTTTCCAGTCGCCGAGGTATATATCTTTGTAAATTGAAACCCATGCATTCAATTTACAAGGTTACCGGCATTTGTCAAGTCCAAAATTATAACAGGGTCGAAGAATTGCCAAACTTGCGAAGCCGGGAACCAATTATTGTTATAATTATGGTCGGGATGGCTGGATTTGAACCAGCGACCCCAGCGTCCCGAACGCTGTGCTCTACCAGACTGAGCCACATCCCGACACGGTTGCGGTGTCTTTTTTATTTCACTGAAATTGCAATGTCAAGCCCTAATAAAATCGCGCAGCGATTTTATTTGATGCGGCTGCGCCGCTAATTTTCCTACGATATTTAAAATTCGAAATCCCATTAACCTGGTTTTGATCATTGGAGTTTGAAATTTGGATATTGTTTTTGTTTTGTTATTTGGTGTTTCGAGCTTATAAAAAAACCACACCCTGGTATAAAAAATCTTATCCATATTCATGAAAGAATCAGGTAAGATAAGGGTTTGAAAGAATAATGGTTTCATCCCTCGCAGGGCCTATGGATATAATCTGGATCGGGGTTTCCGCAATTTCCTCGATCCGTCTCAGGTACTTTTTCGTATTCTCCGGCAGATCATTGTAATTGCGAATGCCGGAAATATCCTCCGACCATCCGGGATGTGTTTCATAAATCGGCTTACATTCGCCGAGTATTTGGAGGTCGCCGGGGAAATAATCGAGCGTTTTCCCCTGATACTCATAACCGGTACAGATGTTGAGCGAGTCCAGACCGCCCAGGACGTCCAGTTTGGTTACGGCCAGCCCGGTCAATCCATTCAGTCGGACGGCATTGTTGAGAATAACCGTATCAAGCCAACCGCATCGCCGTCTTCTTCCGGTTGTAGCACCGAATTCAGCACCTTTTTTCTGGATGGTATCGCCAATATCATCAAAAAGTTCTGAAGGGAAAGGCCCACGTCCCACCCGGGTCGTATATGCTTTGACGATTCCGATGACATGCTGAATTTCCTTCGGTCCAATTCCTGCACCGCAGCAGGCATTCCCGGACAAGGTATTGCTCGATGTGACAAAGGGATAGGTGCCATGGTCGATATCCAAATGGGTTCCCTGGGCCCCCTCGAACAAAATCTGCTTTCCGGTTCTCAAGGAACGATGCAGTTCAACGGAAATATTTCCGACATAGGGTGCCAGACGGGCTGCATAGGCAGTGTAGGTGTCGATGATTTCATCTGCTTTAAGAGATGCTGCAGACAGGTATTTTTCTAAGGTGAAGTTTTTCTCTTCGAGAATACTTTTCACCCTTTCGGCAAAAATGTTCGAATTTGTGAGTTCGATAAAACGGATGCCCCGGCGGCTCGCCTTATCTTCATAGCAGGGGCCGATGCCGCGACCGGTGGTGCCGATCTTGTTGTTGCCTTTTTTGATCTCACGGGCGTGGTCAAGGCTCTTATGATATGGCATGATGACGTGGGCTTTTTCACTGATTCGTACCTGATCGGGTCCGACGGATATGCCATGGTCGCTCAGATAGTCGAGCTCTTCCAGGAGAACGCCTGGATCTATCACCATGCCGTTTCCAAGGTAGCAGGTTTTTCCCTGCAGGATCCCGGAAGGTACCAGATGGCTGATAAACTGCTTGCCCTGAACAACCATGGTGTGGCCGGCATTGTTTCCGCCCTGAAACCGCACCACAACATCAGCGTGTTCGGCAAGGAGGTCCACGACCTTTCCTTTTCCCTCATCCCCCCACTGGGTTCCAATGATAACAACGTTAGACATTACTGACTCCTTATAGAGCGTTTATTTTTAAAAAAATCCTGCATGAGGTGCCGGCAGGTGTCTTGACAGACGCCCCCGATGATTTGGAGGCTATGATTCAGGCGATTGTCCTGTGCAAAATTATACAGGGAGCCGGCAGCTCCCCATTTAGAATCCTTTGTACCAAAAACAAGTGTCGATACCCTGGCATGAATCATAGCACCCATGCACATTATACAAGGCTCAACCGTAGCATACAGCACGGTGCTTAACAACCGATAATTATGTGTTTGGGCCGCTGCATCCCGTAACACCAGAATTTCGGCGTGTGCGGTGGGATCCGAAAGAAAAATGGGCTGGTTATGAGAGGCGGACAGGATATGTCCCCCTGAGTCAACCAGCACGGCACCCACCGGCACCTCACCTTTCTTTTCAGCTTTTCGGGCTTCCTGAATGGCTATTTCCATGTAATCAGCGTGATTCATAAATTGCTTTCGTTGTCATTGGATAATCTGCAATATTGGTTGATAACGAACATAAAATCCGAACCCAGATAAACCGAAAAAGAAAAAGTATTTTTTATCACGAAAACACGAAAGTATGAAAACACGAAAAAACCAAGATTTTTTTCGTGTTTTCGTGATTGATTTTAGTTTTTTGTCACAAATACACTGATTTTACAATTAAAGTACCAAAACTTAAAACCCAAATACGATTCTTTATTGACATCAATATCCGTATAGCCTAAAAATCACCCCAAATTCAATTCTTTTTTGTTTGCGCCCGTAGCTCAGTTGGATAGAGTGCCGGACTACGAATCCGTAGG
>QMMS01000565.1 GCA_003647375.1 Deltaproteobacteria bacterium | reverse complement strand
GGCAGGCTCCTGGCCAGGCAGCTGGGTTATGAATTTATTGACACAGATTATCTGATCGAAGACCGCTGCGACCTAACCATTGCCGAAATCTTTCATGAAAAGGGTGAGACGGTCTTCAGGGCCATGGAAGCTGATGTTTCCCGGGAATTGGGGGATAAAGCAGGGCTCGTCATTGCTACAGGAGGTGGTCTGGTTCTCGATCCGGCCAATGTTATAGCGCTGAGAAGTCAGGGGCGGGTTTTTTGCCTGGTTGCTACACCCGAGGCTATTCTGGATCGGGCATCTCGTGATGCGGTAGTGCGACCGTTGCTCGCGGGCTCAAACCCCATGGAGCAAATCACGGAACTGATGAACGCCAGGAAAAAGGCTTACCTACATTTTACCCAGGTGGAAACCACCGGCAAAACACCGGATGAGGTGGTCAGGATTCTGTTGTCGCACTTCGGATTCAGAGACTGTTGACTGTAGGAGATCGAAAAGGATAGTATGAGTATTGGAAAAGGGTTTTATTCAGATCTATACCGGCAACGGAAAGGGTAAGACAACTGCGGCTGTTGGACTGGCTTTGAGAGCAGCCGGTAGTGGATTAAAAACATTTATCGTTCAGTTTATGAAAAATTTTCCATATGAAGAAATAAAAAGCATACAGGCGTTGAAAGATTTGGTCAGATTAGAACAATATGGCGATGACACCTTTGTTTTAGAAAAGAAACCACCCAGCGTGAAAGATATGCGTGCCGCAACGCAGGCCATGCATCGATCCCGGGAAACTATGTTAAGCGGAAAATTCGATATCGTTATTTTGGACGAAGTATGTGTCGCAATATATTTTTGCCTGCTGAAAACCGAAGACGTGATTGCAATGTGATGAAAAAAAGAGACCACATAAGCATTGGATGGTTTTATCTCCTATTGGGCTCGATGTTCCTATTATGGACCTGTTCGCAAACCATAGAACCTGTAATCGGCCAGGAGTCAAAGACAAGGGAGTTTTCCATGAGCAATGGCATTGAAAAGGGCACGCCGCTTATAGATACGGCGGTGCCATCCATATTTGAAACCGCATCTTTCGGGCTGGGATGATTCTGGGGTACCGAATCCCGGTTCGGGATTGTTGAGGGCGTTGTCCGTACGCGTGTGGGATATGCCGGCGGTGAGATGGCGGGACCTAACTACGGAAACATGGGCGATCACACGGAAACCGTACAGGTTGATTATGACCCCGGGCGTATCACTTATGCCCAGTTGCTGGAGATCTTCTGGGGTAGTCACCGGCCCACCAGCCGAAACTCGTCGCGGCAATACATGAACGCGATTTTTTACCACGACGATGAACAACGCCGGCTGGCCATGGATTCCAAAATCGCCGTGGAGCAGAAAAACGGAGGCACGATTAGATCTGAAGTGCTGCCGGTTCGATCTTTTACCATGGCTGAGAATTATCATCAGAAGTATCTACTGAAACAACATTCTAAACTCAAGGCCGAGTTGTCGCGCATCTATCCGAAGCACCGGGATTTTGTTGTATCCACTGCCGTGGCGCGCTTGAATGGATATGCCGGCGGAAATGGTACCAGCGATCAATTGTCACGGGAATTAGATACGCTGGGACTGAGTGCCGAAGGGAAACGGGTGTTGTCGGAGATGGTGGGGGATTAAAAGGGTTCGAGGGTCTGAGGGTGATACAAGGGTTGGAGGGTGGCTGACAACTATTACTAAAAAGCTGGTCCTTTGGGCCAGGCCAGAGACATTTGGATCTGCCGGAATGAGTCCGAGAAAGAATCCAGGAGTCAGAATATAGAATCTTTACAATGATGATTTTATAAAGATGAACGTCCAACATCGAACATCGAACGTCCAATATTGAATGAAAACAAAAACCCAATACCGAATTATTTCTGTTTCTTCATCTTTTCAAATTCAAAATTCGATGTTGGACGTTCGATGTTCATCCGTTCTCCAGCATTAAAACAGTTTAGTGCTTTACGAAATTCTGACTTCTGATTTCTTATGGTTAATATACTTGGTGATAGAGCCCCTTATAGGGCAACCCAGTGCCGGGCTCTTTTGGACCTGGGTATCTACTTTTTTCGTCCGGTAAACACCCAGTACAATAGCCAACCCAGTAACACCGGTCCCAGACCGATATATAGAAAAAGGATCAGATCTTTGCGCCATGGTTGTAAAAATGCGGCTGTAACAGCCGGGTAAAGAACAGAAGCGGCAATGGCTACCCGCATATTGCGCGAGATCACCATTACAGGCCGGATTGACGTCTGTGCGCCCTTTCTTGGCATCATGCGTGGTACGAATAAAATACCCAAAAGAATAGCGGCAACCAGCAGTATTTCATGAAAACCCGACATCTGTCCTCCTTGGTTCAACCTATTCCGGGTATTTTTTAACACTTTTCGGTCAAACCTGAAAAGCATTTCATTTTGGGCAAAGCTCCGAAGCGGTATCACAAAAGTATGCCGGAATCAACAAGACAACTAGGAACAAGTTGTTGTAAATTGACATCGGGAAAATCCTGTATAGGTTTTAGATGTCACCAGCCTAATCGATAACCATGAAAGGCGGAACCGTTGCTGAATTCGAATCCTGAGTATATTCGAGAACTGATCACTATTGTCAATACAAGTCCCTTTCCAGATCATATGTCTATGAAACTCGTTTCGATTGCCATTGATCGGGCAAGCGTGGATCTTAAGACGGCCCGTTGTCATCTACAACCCTACGGCAACGTACACGGCGGCGTGGTGGCCACATTGATCGACACGGCAACTTTCTGGGCAGCCTTCATGCGGATTCCGGAAGATGCTGGACTGGTCAATATAGACCTGAAGTTGAATTATTTGAAACCGGTCCAAAAAGGGATCCTGCGAGCTGAAGGCATTGCCATCCGGTCCGGAAAATCCATCAGTTATGCCGAGTCAAAAGTACTGGATGCCCATGGCGAACTCATTGCCCATGGTACGTCGACCCTGATGACCCTGCCAGGCAAGGGCCTGGCCGTGGGTATTAAGAAGTTTATATAGTTAGTGCCCATCCACAAATGGTCTTTTTCCGCGATATCGGCGTTGGACGCCATGATTTAACTCCTCAAAATAGCACGCTATTACTCCGGGTTAAATCTGTCG
>QMMS01000564.1 GCA_003647375.1 Deltaproteobacteria bacterium | reverse complement strand
ATCCCCCGCCAATTCCGTAGATACCCCCGGCAATACCCACGAAAAAACAGACAGCATAGACTAAAGGGGTGGAGAAGCTGAATGTTTCGCCATCATATTCGAATTCTACTCTGCGCAAGCCGGCAACGGTTACATGCACCGCATGGTCAGCACCGACTGATGCAGAATCATTTTTAACTTTGTTTTTTTTTATCTGCGTGACGGTATCTTTTAAAAGGCGCCATCCAATATAAAGAAGAACAAAGCCGACAAAAAGTTTAAAGTTTTGCGGGTTCGGCAGGTACACAATTCGAATCCAGGCCCCGATAAAAACACCCGGCAATGTGCCGATAATGACCGCCCACGTCAGGGGCCAGAGCATCCGCCCCTCTTTGATGTAACGATAAACGCCACTGGGAATGGCAACGATGTTGAAAACATGGTTGGTCGCGCTTACCGACGGTGCGGTATAGTTCAAAAAACTGACCTGAAAGGGAAGCAGCAGAAATGCACCGGACACACCGCCCATTGACGTGAAAAATGAGACAACCAAGGCCACTGCAAAAGGAACTATCGGGTTGACTTCAACACCGGATGCCGCGAATAGCATTTTTCTTTTCCTATGATAAAAGTCCACACCTATGTACAACTTAATAAAACGCCCTACCCCAATATATATAAACGAGGTCTTATTTTCAAGGAATGTTACGCAATTTTTATGCCTGGGTTTACCCTAACGTCGCAACCATAGGTTTATCAAAACGAAAACCCTGCCAAAGTGTAGCATAAATCTTAGGGTGACTGTCCCCTTGCTGTTTGATGTTTCATTGCAGGCTTGCAGGCAACGGTATTGCTCCGGCGAATAAATACGTTAACGCCGTCATTCCCGCGAATGCGGGGCACGAAATGAAGCTTTAGCGCTATCCAGGATATTACTGGATGCCGGAACAAGTCCGGCATGACGTATTTGGCTATTTAGTTACCAGAAACAATAGATTATACAGGTTGGCAATGTACGTATCTCAACGACCAACCATTGCTTAAATATCATGGAAAGTTAGATCGGACTCCTCTTTCGGCAAGGGAATGATAAAAACCGGCTTTCGAGTTCGACGCAAAACTTTTTTCGCCATACTCCCCAGAAAAGTCTGGTTAACAATGCCCTTCCCATGGGTTCCCATGATAATAATGTCACAGTTTAACTTATCTGTCATGCTTAGTATCTCTTCGGCCGGATAGCCTCTGCTAACCTCAATGGAGACCTTGGGATCCTTAATTTCAGGATCTTCAGCGCGTACTTTCTCGTAAAATACTTTTAACCGTTTTATTATGCGGTCTTTGGCATGGTCTTCTCTTTCTTTCGTTTTTTCAGCGACAAGCTTTTCTCCAATCTGGGCCGCCATAATATTATAGGTGTTTGTATCTATCACCGTCATGACATGTAAAATGACGACTTCCGCATCGTTCTGTTTTGCATAATTTGCAGCATAGCGTAAAGCATAGGCCGAATTTTTGGACAAATCAGTGGCGTAAAGAATTTTTTTTACTTTTGGGATCATCAGGTTTCTCCTTTCTGTTGGTTTAAAACTGGTAATCTTCTGGATAGGTGCTCATGTGAATGCTGCCGTAGGACGTTCCCGGCCATTTTGCTCACTTCTTTCTTATCCCGTTGGTTAAGGCTCTAAAAAGCGACGGCTTGTTATTGTCTGATTCGCCCTTCTTTATTGCGTCTTCAAGCTTTTCTGTGAGTTCGTCAATGTCACATGGCTTGGTAAGATAGTCATAAGCTCCCAGTTCTATTGCCTCCAGGGCAGTGTTTATGGCTCCGTGTCCCGTAAGAACAAGTATTTGGGTGGAAATCTGAAGTTTCTTAATTTCTTTCAAGGTGGAAATGCCATCCATACCTGGCATTTTCAGATCCAATACCATGACGTCGTATCCGCCCTGCCCCAGGGTCCTGATCGCGCTGTCGCCACTGTTTACCGCGGTAACCTCATACCCCCTGTTTTCCAGCAGCGTCTTTGTGGAATCAGTCAAATCCACCTCATCATCTACCAAAAGAACTCTTGTCCCTTTCATTTTTCCTGCTCCTTTCGATCCACTCCTGATCTCATGATTCTACCTATCATAACGGCAGTAGAAAAAGGTTAGAACCCTTTCCCTTCAACCATTCGGTCGATTTTTTTGCTGATCTCCTGTTTTTCAACAGCATCCTTTTTATTACTTGCTCCCTGAATCTTTTGCACCAGTTCGTCTATATCACACGGCTTTGTCAGATAATCGTAAGCCACCAGCTTAATGGCCTCAAGAGCCGTGTCGACCGTTGCATGTCCGGTCAGGATAAGCGTCTCGGTGAACAATTCAAGCTTCTTGGCTTCTTTCAGCGTGGCCATTCCATCCATACCGGGCATTTTCAGATCCAGAACCATGACATCGTATCTGCCCTGCCCGAGGGCCTCGATCGCGCTTTCGCCACTGTTTACCGCCGTCACCCGGTACCCTCTGGTTCGAAGCAACTGGGACATGGTATCAGTGAAATCCGTCTCATCGTCAACCAGCAAAATTCTTGCGTTTTCCATGGGGATTTCCTCCCTTTCATTAGATTGTTTTTTTATTTAATTCCACCATCTTCTTTCAGACCTGCCGGCGGTTCAAGCGGCAGGAAAACGGTAAAAACCGATCCCTCACCGACCTCACTCTGAACTTGCAGCCGGCCGCCGAGTTTGCTGACGATGCCGTAACAAATCGAGAGCCCCAGCCCCGTCCCTTTTCCCACTGGTTTGGTGGTGAAAAATGGATCGAAAATTTTATCAATCCTTTCCGGGGGTATTCCAGAACCTGTATCGGAAATGAGAATATCCACGCCTTTGTCGTTCATATTGGTTTGGGTAATGATCCGCACGCTGCCATAGCCTGTCTCATCGTGGGCATCGATTGCGTTTGTGATCAGATTGAGAAAGACCTGTTGAAGTTGAGACGAATCCGTTAAAATGGCCGGGAGATCGTTTTCCGGTTCTAGGATCAGCCGGATGCCACTGCTTGCAGCATCCCTTTCAATGAGAGGAATAACATCTTCGACCAGGCTGTTGATATCGACGTCGTCTATCACAGACTCAGTTTGGCGAGAGAACTTGAGTAAACTGTGTGTCAAGCGCTTGCAGCGCTT
>QMMS01000563.1 GCA_003647375.1 Deltaproteobacteria bacterium | reverse complement strand
CGGGCTGAGAGCCGCAACCAGATCCTCCAGGATGCGGTTCACCACGTGTTCATAATAAATTCCCACATTACGGTACTGCATCAAATAGTATTTTAGGGATTTAAGTTCCACGATTTTTTTATCAGGCCTGTACTTTATGGTGATCCGTCCGAAATCCGGCAGACCGGTCATGGGGCACACAGATGTGAATTCAGGCTGGCGGATGACGATGTCCACATCTCTCCGGCCGGCATAGTGATAGTCAATGGGATCCAGTTGGGCGGAATCGACTATGTCCGGGCTCTCAGCCTGGTATTTGACCTTATATTCATCTTCCGGCAACATGGTTGCACACCTCCAGATTTTTACCTAACCGCATGGAACAAGGTTTTTGGGTCAAAAGCCATAGCTGACCTTTAGCGGATAACGTATGGAAAAATGTTAAATGTCATGCAATATTTGATACTTAGCATACAGCGTGTAGATAAGCCATATTTATTTTAATGGAACCTCCTATATTGCATTTGGGAAAACGTTTCAACATGCGATCTGCTTATTCTTCGGATGTTTGACATGTACCCTGCAAGCGTTGTACTCAATAAACCCAACGATGGGGTAAGATCGTGGCACATGATTTTATTGAGAATCTTTCAAGAAGAAATCTGATAAGGAAATAACAATGGCATCCATGGATGAGCAGATCTTGCGTGCGGCCAAAGAAATCGTCGTAAAATTCATCGAAGCCGGCCGAGTGTCCCCGGCTGGTTTTTCAGAGACGTTCAAAAGTGTTTACAGGACAGTAGATGAAACCGCCAGGGGCGTAAAGCCGGAAGAACCAGGGGAAGATTCTTAAAAGAGGCAAATAACCAATAACGAATCATCAATGTCGAAGATGTGGCAAACAGCACAATGCATTGGATATTGATTGTCGGCTATTCAATCCCGATTAGTGGGCAACTGCCCAATTGTCCCCCGAGCCTACATTGACCTTCAGGGGGACGCTCAGGTCCCAGACACTTTCCATGACCTCCTTCACAATCGCAGAAACACCTTGGAGTTCTTCCGGCGGAACCTCGAGAATAACCTCGTCGTGAACCGATAGGAGCATGGCACTACGGTACCCCTTTTCTGAAACGGCCTTTTCCACCTCTATCATAGCCAGCTTGATAAGGTCGGCCGCACTCCCTTGAATGGGGGTGTTGATGGCAATGCGTTCGGCAAACCGTCGCAGGTTGCCGTTATTGCTGTTGATGTCGGGGACGAGCCGGATTCTCCCCGACAGCGTGGCTGTTTTTTCCGTTTGCCTTGCTTCGTGAATCACTTGGTTGATAAAGGCCTTCACTCCTTTGTATCTACCAAAATAGTTGTCGATATATGTTTTGGCCATCTTTTGGCTGATGCCGAGTGCTTTTGAAAGACCAAAAGGGCTCATGCCGTAAATGATGCCGAAGTTGATTATTTTAGCCTGCCGCCTGAGGTCGGCGGTTATGAACGAAGGAAAGACCTGGAACACTTCAGATGCTGTGCGGGTGTGAATGTCTTCATCCTCCTTGAAGGCCTGAATCAGGATTTCATCCTCGGAACAGTGGGCTAGAATGCGCAGCTCGATCTGCGAATAATCGGCAGACAGAAGGAGCCAGCCGTCCCTGGGTACAAAGCATTTGCGGATCTCTTTGCCTTCGTCCGTCCGGATGGGGATGTTCTGCAGATTGGGGTCGGAACTGCTCAGCCTTCCGGTGGCAGCGACCGTCTGGTTGTAGGATGTGTGGATGCGGCGGGTCTCGGGGTGGACCAGGTCAAGCAGTGCATCCGTATAGGTGGATTTCAATTTTGCCAGCGTGCGGTGCCGCAGGACCATTTTGGGTAGTTCGTGCTTGGCGGCCAGTGTGGTTAACACTTCCACATCGGTGGAATATCCGGTCCTTTTTTTTGTTTTCTTCTGAACCGGAAGTTGCAGTTTTTCGAATAGAATGGTTCCCAACTGCTGGGAGGATTTGATGTTGAAACGTTCACCGGCCAGATCGTAAATTTTTTCTTCAATCTGTTTGAGCTGCTGCTCGAACGACCTGGACAAGTCCTTGAGCTTGGCCCTGTCTACCCGGATGCCGCGCATCTCCATGTTTTTGAGCACAGGGACCAGCGGCATTTCAATATTTTCGAGAAGGTCGGTAAGCCCCAGTTTCTGGATTTCCGGTTTCAGCACTGCATAGGCCATGCGCGTGATATCCGCATCCTCACACGCGTACGGCACGGCCTTGTCCACAGGGATTTCGGCAAAGCAGACTGATTTTTTGCCTTTGCCGGCAATGTCTGCATAGGTGATGGTTTTGTGGTCAAGGAAGTCAAGGGCAATCTGGTCAAGGTTGTGTGCCCGTTTAGAAGGGTTGATGAGGTACGAGGCCAGCATGGTGTCAAAGGCCACGCCTTCGAGGCGGACACCGTGGCGGGTGAGCACAATCCAGTCATATTTGATGTTTTGCCCGATTTTTTTGATGGACGGGTTCTTGAAAATCGGCTTAAGGCGTTCGATGACTTCCT
The DNA here is from genome assembly GCA_003647375.1 of Deltaproteobacteria bacterium. The sequence continues at coordinate 628 of QMMS01000563.1, read as the reverse complement.
GGAGGTTCAACTGTTCGGGTGCGCCCAGGTAACGGTGCCCGCAGGGAATATAAAACCCCTCGTCAGGGCGCATGGCAAAGGAAAAGCCAACCAGCTCGGCCTGCATGGGGTTGACTGACGTGGTTTCCGTGTCCATGGCAATCCATTCCGATCGCTTCAAATCCTCGATGAGGGCGTTCAGTTCATCGATGGTCATCACGGCGCGATACGTTTTGTTGCTCAGGTCCGATTCCCTGGGAAAGGCGGCCTGCAGCTGCCTGAACTCCAGGTCGGCAAACAGGGGGGAAAGAACAGCTGTGTCCGGGGCCTTGATCTGGTAGTCCGAAAACTGAAATGCCAGGGGCACGTCCATCTTGATGGTCACCAGCTCTTTACTTAAAAAGGCCTGTTCCTTGTAGCGAACCAGGTTTTCGTGCTGTTTCTTTTTGGTGATGGTATCCACCCGTTTATAGAGTGTTTCCATGTTGCCGAATGTCTGAATCAAGGTGGTGGCACCTTTGGGCCCTATTCCCGGGACGCCGGGAACATTGTCCGACGCATCGCCGGAAAGCCCCATGACGTCAACAATCTGAACCGGATCAACACCTGTTTTTTTAATGGCATCTATATCGAAAACCTTGTCTTTCAT
>QMMS01000562.1 GCA_003647375.1 Deltaproteobacteria bacterium | reverse complement strand
TTTTTTGGCGATCGCTTTAGGCGGAACATCTTGTTCCAGCCATTTATGGTATTTCGCGACGTCCATTCTATTTAAGCCTTTCTTCATATCCATATCCTTTCAATTTTTTAATTAAAGTTAGGTGGCTCCTCGACATCGAGGAGCCACCTGGTTAAATGACTCTTAGAGAGTATCAGCCACGTGGAGGTGGACGATCTCTTCATCAATGGTTCTGGAGCAGCCTGCTGTGAACTGACTGAAAATCTGGATCATGTAAGAGAAACTTGGATTCTCTCCAATTCTTACAAAGATATCCTGATTCACAACCAGGGTCAAGGCTTTCGAGGTGAAAGCAAGGCAGGACAACTCACCAACTGCGGGAATCAAGAGACGGTTGGACAGAATCCAGGTGAAACCCATCCAGTTGGGAACGATACCGTAAGCACTCAAGTTCTGGAGTGCTTCACGTCTGACATAGTCAGCGCTGGTCTGTTCTGTCAACTGCAGAAGTTTACGAACCTGAACGGGACCGACCATCATGACTTTCGCCACGTCCATATCGATCTCATTGGACAGGAATTTCTCCTGAACTGCCGTCACCATGTCAAAGCTGATGGGAATTGTGCCGTCACCGACTACCTGAGCAGGCGGAAATACGATGGGAGTTCCTTCCCCATCGGAGGCGTCACCCGTAGCAGCTTCGATGATCAGATCATCATACTGCCGTGCCATCGCCATTGCCTGATTCTCTGTGTAAGCAGACTCAGGATCAACCAGCATCTGGACTTTATCCTCGTGCTCAATGGTCATGGTGTGGGTAAAAGTCCTGGGTGTGGTCATACGTCTGTCCCAGGTGTCGTCAACAAAGCTGGTCGCTGTGCGGGGTGCTGTTTTCTCAATAGCATCTGTTGCAGCCAGTCTGTCATGCATGTACGCCTCGCCTGTACCCGCTTCCTCACCTACGTGTGGGCGGAGCTTAGCAAATTTCTGCTGAGCCAGGTGGATAACATTGTCTTTGTACTGATTGATGTAAGCCGAGCTAATTGTAATTGCCATTTTTGGTTCTCCTTAAATAAGGGGTTAATTGAAAAGCTTTTCATTGGCTACCTCCCTCATTAAGGAGACCGTGGGTTGTTCTACGTAGGACTATTACCGGCTACCCTGCGGCTTTTTCTTTTATTTCATATAATTCTTTCATTTTTGTCAATGCTGCTTTATGACCAGGAGCAGTTTTATCCCAATAAGCATGTTTCTTATTGTTCCTGATCTCATTAATTTTAGTATCAACTTGTTCTGATGTGAGTTTAATTTCATCATCATTGGCATCGTTTATCAAGTTCTTACCCTCGCCTTTGAACTTCTGAGCAAGACCAAATAGCCATTTATAATCGCTCACTGCACCTGCCCCATCTGTCAACATCTTAACTATGTTGTCAGGAGCATCCGTTAATTTAGCAATGTTCACAGCTACACTCATTCTTCTATTGTAGTCTGCTCCCCATTCTTTCTTTAACTCTGCATGATCCGCCACATGCATCTGGTGCGCTGCATCTTGAGCCACCATGTTAAGACCAGTGATCTCCTGAACTATGCCTTCATACTGTCCTTGGTTCAGACCGTGTTTATGAGCGATGTTCTGGAAATCCTTAGCCTGACTCATATCTACTGTCTTATCCTGGGCATCTTTGATCTCAGGTACAGTGTAGTCCTCTGCTTTCTCAGGACGACCCAAACTACCATAAAGATTACTCATGGCTTCGGCGTTTTCCAGGTCAGGTTTCTGCATGAGAGTCGGAACTTTATTCATTACCTTAGTATTGAACTCTGCCCACTGCTCGTCTCCTGCATCTTCGCCAGGAATTGTAATTGATCTACCCAATCGTGATCTCTGATTGGACATCTGATCCCAGAACTTATCGGCAGAATCGGAATTTTTAACTTCATCCCAGCCCTGTACCGATTCAGGCATACCTGAATACCATTTTTCTTCTCCTCCACCACCACCGCCTTTGTCTCCGTCTCCGCCGTCTTCTGCGTTAATGAGACCTAATTTAATCTTTCTCTGTAGGCTGTCTCTCCAATAATACATTTATACTACCTCCCATTCCTCTGAAAATAATTCAATCATGGTTTCTTTCCATGGCACTTTGCCAAAACGGCTGTCTACGTACAAATACGGAGCCGTCATTTTACTGTGTTTGTCTGGAAACTGAGCCTTCACAAGCACGTCCTCACCCCACTGGGGGAGTCTCATGGACTTACTTCGTTTGACTGCTTCTAACGCTTCTCCAAAATTCATTTACTATCTCCTTAATCAGTTGTGTTGTCGGAGTCGTCCGCATCAATGTGCTCGGCACCGACTACTGGGGTTATATTAGCTCCCGCACAAAATACCAAAGCTAATGAACGCTGCCCTTCCATAAAGGCAGTCTTGTATGGATCATTACAGAAACTCAGGCGATTCATGAACTTCTGTTCAAGCATCTCCTTCACCTGGTGTCCTGTAGGCGATTGAAATAACCGAATAATCGCCTCCATCTCTTCCTCTGTTAAATGAATGGTCATGCTGCTTGTTCTCCTTCCGCTTGTCCCCCTTGCATTAATTTCAACTCCTGTCCAGCCTTGCCAAGAGACTGTCCTGCTTCTCCGGCTTGCTGTGCTGTTGCCAATTCTTTCTGTTGTGCCATTTCTTCTGCTCTTGCCTTCCTGGTTTGGTCTACCTCTGATTTGCTATTCCAAATCTTAGCAGGTGCGCCTGACACTTCACCAAGTTCTCTGATAGCTTCATCAGAATTGATGTTGTCTGTAATTCCAGGGAAGGTTTCGTTCATTGCGGTAGCTGTGCCAAGTACACGCTCAATGGCTTGAGCGTCACCATACCTTTGAGCCTTAGCAAGCGGACCGAGATAATCGATATCCAGCTCCCATCCATTCTGCTGTACTATAGCAGGTACGGGCGGTAGCTTCTGATATCTATACAGTATCTTAAAAGTCCTGTTCAATAACTGATCCAGGAAATCGAACTGCAATCTACCATATGTCGGACCGAGAAGTCTCTGCATCAACTGAATACGGGCATTAACCTCAGTAGCTGTCATAGCTGGGGACTCCTTAAGCTGGAGCTGATCCATAAAGTACGCACGATTGATAGCTTGCTGCAATTCGGT
>QMMS01000561.1 GCA_003647375.1 Deltaproteobacteria bacterium | reverse complement strand
TGTTTCTGCGGCCTTATGTTACTAACAACCGGCCGTATTTCATCTTCAATCCGGTGGGCACAAGACAAGGCTTTGTTTGATATGTCCTTTTGAAAAAAATATGGAATCCCCTTTACGGTGTAACCGGAACGTTATTTTGACAAATGCTATAATAGCCGTTGCCAGAAATATGTTCAGGATAAAACTGCCCGCCTTAAGAAGCAATTATTTAAGCTTTGAAGAAGCTCCCAAGTATTTTTATTTGTTTAAAAAATATTTTCCTTGATCACTGTGCTGAAGTGATCGATGTGTCGTTTCATGATTTCTTTGGCTTCCGTATATTTTCTTTTTTCTATGGCCTGTAAGAGTTCTTCCAGTTCATTAAACTGTTCACGAAATTCGTCGGCGGAAAATCCCACCTGGAACCAATACATGGACATCTTGTAGAGGAGTGATTCGATCATTTCCCTGAGCTGTCTGTTCCCGGAAGCATCGTATATGATCCTATGAAATGCCATATCGATGTCCGACAATTTTTTTAGATCATCCATGGAGTTGGTTTTAACTTTAGAGGCACTTTGAAGCAGGTCCCGGAGTCTGTCAAACTGGTCGGGCTCGATATGCAATGCCGCCAGTTCAGCCGCCAGCCCTTCCAACTCGCGGCGTAGTTGGATAGTATCGCGCAAGGTCCGCATATCCAGGCTGACCACACGCGTTCCCAGCTTGGGTATGATCTCGATGAGGCCGTTTCGCTGGAGCTCCTGAAAGATTTCCCGCAGGGGCGTTCTGCCGATCTGGTATTCCTGCATCAACGCCTTTTCATAGAGCTGTTGACCTGCACCAAACTCATTGGTGATAATCCGATATCGCAGGTTCTCATATATTTCCCTTTTTGGAGACATTCCCTCCTCCCTATCTGCCATTGATCTCCCTCGATTTATGCAGTTAAAATACTTGACAGACCATTACTCGACTTATATATAACATGCATATAACATGTATATCAGAAGGGTTGCAATATGTTTCTTTTGGATCACCTCCAAATGAGTTGATCCGATTGAAGGGTTTGAGGAAAATCGTGTTCATTGAGTTTTTTGGGTTCTTTGGGTTCTTTGGGTTCGTCGGGTTGATGAAAAAGGAACGTGTTTAGAGCTAAATACTATATGCCGGGAACAGCTCAACAAACACAATGAACGCGCATATTGGCAAAAATCATATAAGCTTTTCATAAAGGTATGAAGGTACAGAAAAGGAGTCTCCCCATGCAAGAAAACATCAATGCCTTTATGCGTGTACTGGATGCAACCGACAATTCCACCGGCGGAGGAACCGCCTCGAGTGTTGCGGGAGCTATGGCCGCAGGCCTGGCAGCCATGGTAGCACGCCTTTCCATGGATAAAACAGGCCTTGCACCTAGGGAGTATTATCAAACAATAGCAGAAGAAGCGGAAACACTTTCCGCAGAGCTCTTTAATGGCGGACGAGAGGATGCAGCCGCTTTTGACCGGGTCACCGAAGCATACAAAATGCCCAGAGATACCTCCGCGGCCAAGGATCTGCGGGTTCAGGCCATTCAAAAGGCCATGAAACACGCGGCGGAAGTACCGCTTTCAAACGCAGGACGATGCCGGCGCGTTCTGGAGCTCTGCCGGAGCCTGGAAAAAAGTTTCAACACCAATGCAGCATCTGATCTCGAATGTGCAATGTACCTGGCAACCGCCGGTCTGAAAGGGTGTGCAGCCAATGTCAGGATCAATCTTCCCTATATTAAAGATGAGAGTGCCTGCAAAGATATCGAGGAAAGATTGGAATCGATCATTGGGTAGACACCCGAGCCTTGGGGGTCCGGCATTGATTAAAGCTTTAAAGGTAATTTTTAAGTATATTCGATTGTGACAAACTCTAATTTCGAATATCGAAATTCTAAACAAATCCAAATATAGAATTCTCAAATGACTAAAACTTTGTTTATGTATATTAACACCCTTCGGTTTGTTTTAATCATTTGAATTTGTGTCATTTGATATTGCCCTTCGACCTAGCTCAGGGCGGTGAGTTAGTCGAACCGTTTTGTATTTAGAATTTCGTGCTTCGTATTTTGTTCTGAAGGGAGAGTCTAATATGAAAGCATTAATGTGTGTGCCCAACATCAGCGAGGGTACCGATCTGTCTGTTGTGGAAAAAGTGGTGGATACCATTCGATCCGAACCCGGTGTCATGCTGCTCGACTACTCATCCAATGCGGACCACAATCGCTCCGTGATTACCTATATCGGTCGACCCGAACCGGTGGTTGCGGCCACCAAGGCGCTTGCAAAAACCGCCCTGGCCTTGATCGACATGACCCGTCAAAAAGGATCCCACCCCCGCCAGGGGGCTGTAGATGTGGTTCCCTTCATACCCATTCGGGGAATTTCCGAAGAAGAGGCTGTATCCATAGCCCGGGATTTCGGCCGTTACGTGGGAGAGGAGCTGGATGTGCCGGTGTATTTCTACGAGGATGCCGCCACCCGGCCGGAACGCAAGAGCCTGGCCAAGGTGAGGACAGGACAGTACGAGGCGCTTGCCAAAAAAATCCAGAAACCAGAATGGGCGCCCGACGAAGGTCCCGCCAGATTCGTACCCGCAAGCGGCTCCATACAGGTGTCATCCCGTTTTCCTCTCGTGGCCTTCAACATCAACCTAGCCACCACGGATCTCGGCATCGCTCAGAGCATTGCCAAAAGCGTCCGGCACATCAACGGCGGGTTCAGGTATGTGCGTGCCATAGGGCTCGCCCTGAAAGAGGAGGGCATGGTTCAGGTGTCCATGAACCTGACCCACTATGAAAAAACCCCCATCCCCATGGTGGCGGAGGCTGTGAAGCGGGAAGCCGCCCGTTACGGCGTCAATGTTGTGGGAACGGAACTGGTGGGGCCGGTGCCCCTGGGCGCCATGGGCCAGGTTATGGAGTACTATCTCCAGGTCCATGATTTTTCCATGGACCAGATCATTGAAAGTGCACTGATAGGGTGGACCGGCGAATAATTCCTTGTTTTCATGAAATTTGATGAGAATTAATTTTGATCATAGAGGAAAAAATAAAAGCAGACCTATTGATCGACAATGCCGCAGAAGTGATCACCTGTGTACCTGCGGCCAATGATCCCCTTGGTAAAATTGCTAACGG
>QMMS01000560.1 GCA_003647375.1 Deltaproteobacteria bacterium | reverse complement strand
GCGTTCGGTGCATATCCAGTTTTTAACCGCCCTTAACAGAGTCAGGGCCACCGTTCTGTCATCATTTTCGAACACTTCATATTCGGTTAGACTGTCATTAAGAAAAGCAATGCCGAATTGACCATCACTGACTTCGAGAAAGTTGTTCTGCGGCAAAGTAGCCATACCGGGCCACACACTATCCTGGGTGGGTCCTTGGGGTCTGATTGGGCGATGATCCACTGTGAAATGCCCGCCTGCATCGGCATGTGTTGCTTTGGACAAACCTGTTGGGAACATCACTCGCAAGCAATGGTCTTCATGGCGATTTTCAAATTCGACATTCACTTCCACCTGCCCAGCCCCTGCCCGCAATGTAACGGACGTGCGAATCGTCAGAGGAACAAGTTTATCGCCGCGCCGCTGTTCTCCAAGAATTCCCCGGCTCGGCAGATCAATCGCTACCTCGCTTACCAATGTGGCCTGAAGAGGGCCGGATTCTTCGCTCCATATTTGAGCCGTGCTGCCAAGCGAAGTATACCCTTGGTCAAACATCGGATTTTTATTAACCCAATAATTGCCATGCTCACCGCAATCCTGATAATAATTTAATTTTATATATATTTCCCCCGAGCGCTTGTCGGTCAAATTGAACGTACCATTAGGGTTCATATCAACCCGTAGAAACTCGTTTTCGAGCACATCGGGAGCTTTCAGTAAATTTCCGGTAGAAGCGATAGAGTTATTCCATTTAACACCCCCGTCAATGTGTTGTTCCTTTTCGACTAGGACAGCTCGAAAAACCTTGTACCCGCATGCCGGGACGGTTCCTGTGTCGAAAAATATCCGATGCCTCTGACTATAGTAAGGGAAAGCACGAGTATGAAGTTCAGCAACCGGATAATCTTGATCGCTACACCCCTGCCATTGAGTATCCACAGGACAACCTTCTGCATCAAACAATTGCAACCCATAAGCACCCCCGAAAACATCCGGCATTTTTTTACGCGGGAGATTTATCCATGATTCAAGAACTTCACGGCACGGGTATGGGAGTGGATTGAAAACAGCGACAAGAATATCCTCATCACTAAAACCGCTCATATCAATCCTACTAACCAGCTCTTGCATGGCACGGTTTCCAAGTGTTTGAGAGATGTCAATGACCTGGTTGAGCCTATAATCAACATCCTTGGCCGTCTTGTCCTGTGTCACACCGTTTATCGAGTCGTGCGGATGGGATTTAAGCAAATAATCCCAGGCTTTACCAATAAGCCGACCTTGGTCATCAGCCCCATACAAGGAAGCCACTACCGTAAGTGGCTCAGCAAACCGAATTAACATATTTTGGGCTTTTTTGTTGCGTCGTTTGAGATAAAGGCGGGTTGAAAGTGCATTTGCGGTTGATGACCCTGCCGGACCATCTCGCAGTTCTCCTTCAACAACGGCTAGTTTTGATCGGTCGACCTTGCCTTTAAGCACTTCAACAAATTCGGGCATGGTTGTATGCACCCATTGCCGCTGCGGATCTGCATCTACCTTATTTATATGTTCTAATATTCGACCAATCATGGGTTGACCCGCCGCATAGTCACAGCCATCCATCATGAGCCTGTCGTTTTCAAGAAAGCTGTCGCGAGTACTTTTCCATGTTTCCTCAATCTCTTCGGGAGTGATACTCTCAAAATGACATTTGACAGGAGCATCCAGCCTAAAATGATCCTGTTCCATCTGATCTTTGTCTGCCCGGTGATAGGCCGTTCCGCCATTGACCCAGTCATACCGCCATTCGTCACTTAAATAATCCATCCCAAACAGAGCTAAAAGATGGATTTTAAGATAGAAGTTCTGACGGCCCAGTTCGCCAAATCTTGTTGTCAGGAGTTCAGTTCCATCCGGAGCCGTCCAGATGAACTCGCAGTTGGGCGCGCGTTTTATGCCGACACGTTTTCCAATCATCGCAACATCGATACCGAAACCATCGTATATTTGCGGCAATTGAGCCGTTTGCCCCCAGCCAAACGATGTGTAGCCAAGCATGGTGGCTCCACCCAATTTTTCGGCACATCGAATACCTACGAGCAAGTTACGCACCAGAGCCTCGCCATCAACGGGATATTTATCCGGCAAGGTGAGCCAGGGTCCGATTTGAAGTTTACCTGAGCTTACCAATGCCTTAATCCGGTCGGTCATTTCCGGACGAATATCCAGATAATCCAACACCGGGATAACCTGACCATCCAGTAAAAACCCAGGGTATCTACCCGACTCCAGCAACTCGATCAACTCGTCCATTAAATCGACAAGCATCAGTCGAGTCTGCCACATCGGATAGCGCCACTCCCTGTCCCAATGCGTGTGAGACACAATATGGCCCGTACTAGTTTTTTTACTCATTATAAACCCTACAAATTAAACTCTGATTAAACTTCTGCAAACACGTATGGATTTCCCATCGCATTGAACAACGTATCCAATATTAATTATCACCTTAAAATCACCCCTCTATCCTTTTTTATTATTATGGCAACGGTGTTAAACCAACCTCGCCGCGAATATTCACCATTGCCCAGCACCACCAAGCGACCTGTTCTCCGTTCCCCGGATCAGCCTCGGACCATTTTTTTGATTCAGGATTATAAAAAAATGATTCTGCGAATAACCCTGTAGAACTGTTGTTCTCGATAAAATCCAACATATCGCAAACGCGGTCATATTCATGGGCACGGAAGCAATAGACCAAATCCCAGCCCAGTGCCTTTCCAATAACCTGGTTGGGAATACTTTTGCCGAAATAGATATCGATCTGTCCTTCCGGGAGCCAGTCACTGGATGTCATCTGGGGGCCATCCCAATCGATCGCAGCAACCCGATGCCAAGTGTCGATTGTATTCTTGAATACATCTTGATCAACCCCCTTCCAACCTGCGGCGAGGGGAGCCAGGTTTAGCCACCCCATCCCATCAAAAGGTTCCGGTTCACGACCCGTTGGAAGAAGCATCTCATAGAATATTTTCTTCCCGTCAAAATCTCGCGTCATATACCGCATCACATTTTTCTCAATCGATTTTAAATACCACGCCCATCGGTCAGCGCTTTCCGTATCTTGGCGGCGGCGGGCAATTGCGATCATATTTCCCAATATGCGCCAACAGGTTTTTATCAGGCATT
>QMMS01000559.1 GCA_003647375.1 Deltaproteobacteria bacterium | reverse complement strand
GAACGGGTGCATTCGCATTACATCAGCGATGAAACCGATGTTGCCTTCGATAAATCCCGGTTACGGCAACATCGGTTTCATCGCTGATGTAATGCGAATGCACCCGTTCCGGATGTCTGCAATAGCTTGATGATGGACCGTCGAGCATAGGTACAGTGTGATGAGGTACATAGTACCGGCAGTTGGCACAGCAGCGGAAGCGTCTGCCTAAGGGAATATCTTTCCCGGAACGATGGCGAGAAGAAAAAAAGGGACTTGATGCGATCTCGCAAGGTCGCAGATTGAGCACAACTTCTGTTCGGTGGTGATACCACAACACACCCCCGCAGATGTTTGTCATTGCTTTCCGGTCGGGAGAAAACAAGATCTTATTTTGTAGGTAAAAAAGGTGGGACGAAACTATTTTTTAGCTGTTCTTCAAAAAACAGTCAAGTTTTTTTTAAAACCAAAGGATCATATTGCTTTATAACATTGAGACTGGTCTTGAATCCATCGTTTCTTATTTGTCAGTAATGGGAATGTGCCCCACAAAAAATTCTTACAAATTGAGAATTCAATCAGCATATTGTAAAATTATTGTTGTCATTTTTACTGGTTCATGCCATATTCAGTTGAACCTTTGACTGGCAAACCAAGGAATAAAAAATGGATATGATACCCAGAAAGGCTGCAAAAAAAACCCGGCAATATGCCGATCAATACCCGGTCATCACCATCACAGGCCCCAGGCAATCAGGAAAAACAACGCTTTGTAAAATGATTTTTCCCCAAAAGGACTATGTGTCCCTTGAGGACGTTGATGTGCGCAATTTCGCGCAGCAGGACCCTCGGGGATTTTTAAGCAGATTTCCCAAGGGGGCGGTGATTGATGAAATTCAGCGCGTTCCCGACCTGCTGTCTTATATTCAAACCATTGTGGATCACAAACAGGAAGCCGGTTTTTTCATCCTCACCGGCAGTCAGCAATTTGAACTGTTGGAGGGAATATCCCAATCGTTGGCCGGACGAACCGCTCTTATGCGGCTATTGCCCTTAACGCTCAATGAGGCCTACACCGACAAAAAAGCCGATATTTCGCTTGAAAAGGTTCTCTGGACCGGGTTTTACCCCCGGATTTTCGATAAAAAACTGAACCCGACGGAAGCGATGCTTTTTTATGTCAACACCTATGTGGAACGAGATCTGCGCATGCTGATCAATATTAAGGACCTCTCCAAGTTTGAAATATTTCTCAAACTCTGTGCCGGCAGGACAGGGCAGATACTCAACCTTTCAAGCCTCGGCAATGATTGCGGGATTAACCATACGACAGCCAAAAGTTGGATCTCCGTCTTGGAAGCCAGCTACATCATTAAATTGCTGCGTCCTTATTATAAAAATTTCAATAAGCGACTCGTTAAATCACCCAAGCTCTATTTTCTGGACACCGGCCTGGCTTCATTTTTGTTGAATATTCAAAATAAGACCCAAATGGCCACCCACCCTCTCAAGGGCGCGTTGTTCGAAAGCTTCATCATATCAGAAACCCTGAAACATCGTTTTAATTCGGGGAAAACAGACAATCTTTACTATTTCAGGGACAATATCGGCAATGAAGTCGATTTAGTCTGCGATCATGGTATAAATCTGGATGCCGTAGAAATCAAGTCCGGCCAGACCATTGCGTCAGATCACTTCAAAGGCCTGAAATACCTTAATAAACTTACAGATTCAATCCGGAATTCTCATGTCGTGTATGGCGGTGACAAGTCCTATGTTATGAACAATGTAAACGTTGTGAGCTGGAAGCAGCTCCATTCAAATTTGGGCATCAGCAAGGACTAACAGCTTGAATTGTGAATAAAAATGAGTTCCTTTACAATCTGCCTGGATTAAAACACTATGCACCAACATGTAGCGATTTTCTATTGACACCCTACCACGCGCTTTGTATTTTTCGGCTCTTACCGAATTGTAAATCAGCTTGGATGGCATATGGGAAAGAAAAAAAAGAAAAATCGAAGGAACCGCAAAAAGCCGGTATCTACTGAAACCCTTCAAAAATCGGCCGATGCTCATTTGCGCGCAGGCCGTTACCGACAGGCCAAGGGTCTATTTAAACAGCTGTGCAAACAACACCGGGATAAATACCTCCCCGGGCTTGTTGAATCATGCCGCCGTCTGTTTCACCTGTTGCTGGACCAGGAAAAAGTTAGGGATGCGAAGACCGTTTTGACATCGCTTGAAAACATCACCGATCCTCCAAAACTGTATCCCGAAGTGGTTCGGCTGGCCATGGCTGAAGAAAACTATTCCCAGGCTGCAGGTATTGCGGTAGAGGCGCTTGCCGGCCGTGAGCCTCCTTTTACCGAAAGCGAATTATTGTTGGGGGATGCTCTGGTCATTGCGTTTGAAGATATGGATCGATCAATTCCCTTGCCCTCGCCTTTGCAGACCGATATCACCCGCATCCAGTCATCGTTAGCCGCTGTTGCGCAAGAACGATACACGGATGCGCTGTCTTCGATCCGACCGATGGGAATGCGCTCCCTCTTTGCCCCATGGAAGTGGTTTATCAAGGGTATTTGTGCATTCTATACCCACGATGATGCAAGAGCCGGAAAAGCTTTCGAAAAAATTTTCCCGGGGACGGTACCCGCTAAGGCCGCCAAAGCGTTTCTGATGATTCTTAAAGAGGCAGGATGGCTTGCAACAGAGCACAAGAAAATTGATTTACTGAGTGATATATGCCATTTGGCGGGAGATGAAAAACTCGCTGGTTGTCTGCCCCGGGCGGAATACCTATGGCGGGTGGGAAGACACCGGGACTCGTATAAGCACCTGCGATCCAGGCTGGATGATTTTCCTTCGCAAAAACCCGGGATGCAACGATCCCTGACCACTTTTTATTTCAATGCCATAACGGATATGGAGGACATGCCGTTAGGAAAGTACTTTGATTTTCTTTTCGATCTCGCTCTGCAAAAAGGGAAAAAAAGAGGTTTTGAAAAACTGCAGGCAAGCCGGTCCTTGGCGCTTTCCTTTGAAACCGATCCGTATGCAGATAGAGAAATACTGCAGGAATGGGAGTCCTTTTTATTCGCCTACCAGCAGCACCATGGTAGAAACAAACGTGTTGCGGCCGCCGTATATGCCCATTTGGGCGACCTCTATTCCAT
>QMMS01000558.1 GCA_003647375.1 Deltaproteobacteria bacterium | reverse complement strand
TAACTCTTGCCTCATAACCAAATCTGCTTGCGCCCTGTACCATAGTTTCAATGAAGCATCCTGCTCCCATATGAATTTGTCGTGAAGGTGGGTCGGTGGCCAGAAGTAAAATGTTTTCATCCACAAATAATTCCATTTGAATATCGCTGAGTATTTTAAACTTCCAGGACTGTGTATTATGAGGGCTCGGCGCATTGATACCAAATGCGATTGCTTTTAATACTGGTTGAGTAAAATTATCCGGGTCGGGTCTTTTGTCAGGTTGTTCCGCATTGCTGCTATTTGCCGAATTGGCAAGCAGGCTGTTAATATTTCCAAAACTTGATAAAAACGTTGTGGTTGTTATCATAGCCCCTGTTTTTAATATAAATTCTCTGCGTTCCATATTGAATAAATTAGTTACAGCACAAATTTACATTGCCAGGTAAAGCTTTGCATTGATGTATGATAAGAAATGGGAAAGGTGGACTATTTAACAAGACCGCTTCTCACTCTGCTAAGTGATTCCGGTGTAATTCCCAGATATTCTGCTATCAGGTATTGCGGAATTCTTTGAGGTAAACCCGGGCGATTTCCTATAAGCTTTAAATATTTTTCCCTGGCATCATCCATCAAAAGGGACTTACTTTTTTCGTGCCATTGACAGTATAGTTGTTCTGACATAACACGTCCTAACCTTTCAAAAGTGACAGAATTCATCTGATAAAGTGTTTGCAGACTATCATATGAAATTGAAAAAACAGTTGAATCTTCAAGACACTCTATGGTTTTATCTGAAGGTGTTTGATGAATGAAACTGGAATAATCTGTAATAAACTCATGATCAAGAGAAAACTCATCAATATAGCGCTTGCCATTTTTCACGTAATAACACATCATGGCTCCCTTTTGGATAAAGGCGAGGTTGCGACAAATTGATCCGTCCTGCAGAAAAGTATCACCCTTTTTGTAATGCCTTTCTCGAAAGGAATCAGCAAACAACATAATTGTATTCTCCGGAAATTGAGAAAATATCTGTCTGAATATGTGATGCAGCTCTGTCATTCGTTCAATGACCACAAATTTACCAAACTTATTCCTAAAGAACCACTACAGGAACAACTCCCAATTGCTGGTCAACACCCACATCCCGTGGTTCACGGTGGTAACATGTATTCCATAAATACAGCAGAAGGTCTATAATTTTTCAATAAAACACTTCTTCTCCTTCGAAGAAGGTTCGAACTTCGTTCAAAACATTCGACCACACAGGACTTCTTTCCAATTTTAGGGGGAGTCCTTTCTTTTTGCCTGTGCACCGGACCAAATAAGCGCTTCAATGCATATTTCCGTCCTCGTTCCTGCGGGCGGCAAAGAGTATTTTCCGCACTAATCTTACTTTACTGAGAGCTTTCCCAACAGATGCAATTGATTTATTAAACAACGATTTTTCCATTTTCTTCTTGCACTGTTGAAGATTCATCATATATTTGTATAATAGAAACAAGCGTTTCGGAAACAAGCGTTTCGGAAACGATCGTTACGGAAACAAACAAGTCGTTAGTAAATAATTCAATTATGAAATTCTATAATAGGGAGAAAGAAATAGCTCAGTTGAAAGAGATTCAAAAGCTATCTCTTGAGAATGCTCAGTTCACTGTCGTTACAGGCAGAAGGCGTATTGGTAAAACTCATTTGCTTCTGAATGCAACGGCAGGTAAGCCCACCCTTTACTTTTTTGTTGCCCGGAAAGCTGAGAGTTATTTATGCCAGGATTTCATGCAGGAGATGAAGGAGAAACTGGGAATCCCTTTATTGGGTGAGATCAGCAACTTTGGAAAGCTGTTTGAATACCTGATGGTGTATTCAAAAGAGAGGCCATTTAGTCTCATTATCGACGAATTCCAGGAATTCTTTCATATCGCTCCTTCCGTTTACAGCGAAATGCAGCATTTCTGGGACTTGAACAAAGATGAAAGTAAAATCAACTTAATAGTCAGCGGATCGGTCTTTTCATTAATGCACAGAATTTTTGAGAACTCGAAAGAACCATTGTTTGGACGGGCAACTCAAATGATAACAGTAAGGCCATTTGAAACATCGGTATTAAAAGACATTCTGACCGATCATTTGCCGTCCTGGACACCGGAAGACCTTCTTGCACTTTATTGTTTTACGGGCGGTGTAGCAAAATATGTCCAGTTGTTTATGGACGGAGGAGCATACACGAAACAGACAATGATCGATCTGATGATCAAGGAAGACTCTCTTTTTTTGCAGGAAGGGAAGAACATGTTGATAGATGAATTCGGTAAGGAATATGCAAACTACTTCACCATTTTGTCTGCCATTGCCCGTGGTGAGAACACCAGGGGGAAAATTGAAGCTGTGGTAAAACGTGAGATCGGAGGCTACTTAACGAAGATGGAGAGAGACTATAGCCTGATTTCCAAAACTATACCTATTTTCTCAAAGGTCGAAACCAAGAATGTGCGTTATTCCATAGAAGATAATTTCCTGACTTTCTGGTTTCGTTTCATTTATAAGTACAGTCATGTGATCGAGATAAGAGGTTTCCGGGAATTAAAAGAAATCATCTCACGCGACTATTCTACCTTCAGTGGTAAAATCCTTGAACGTTATTTTCGTACGAAGTTCATCGAAGAGAAGCATATTACCATGATTGGCGGATACTGGGACAGAAAAGGCGAAACGGAGATTGATTTGATTTCCGTAAACGAACTTAAGAGGCGCGCTGACATTATCGAGGTGAAGCGCAATGCTGCTAATATTGACCTGGAAAAGCTTAAGGAGAAATCTTATTATTTCAAAAGATCAACTGGGGAATTGAAGGACTACCAGATCACCTACAGGGGTTTATCTCTTGATGATATGTAAAATCTGAAATCAGATAATCCGTAATAGCTGCTTCTTTAAATGAAGTTGGTCAGTATGCCAGTGACATGGGACAGGTAGTCCGGGTAGAAGTTCATGGTATCAGAACTGAAGAGAATAATTGATTTAAAACTCTAATATCACATCAATCAAACTCCCTACTCATTCTGCTGATGTATTTGATTTGAGTTGTTTTCAGGCTCAAACTTAATAACCCAGGCATGCTCTCCGGTACTGGTTTCTTCATTCTGAACTTCTTTGGGTAAATTAACTGTCAATCCCCAGGGGTAATTTACCCACGACAG
>QMMS01000557.1 GCA_003647375.1 Deltaproteobacteria bacterium | reverse complement strand
GTTTATGCTGCGGGCCTAACGGCGCCTAACGATCTCAGACAGTTGCCCGACTTTAAAACGAACCCCCGCAGACCTCTGTACACGGTATCGCTTGAGCTTTATAGATAACCGCATAATATAAATTTAACGTGAAACTTAATTGGTATCAAAGAGATAGTCAAGTACAACCAAAATTGAAATGATCTACTTGCGCTATTATTAAATTTTTGTCATTATTGTCGACAGTTATATTTTTACCTGAACTGAGCGATTTTTCCCGAAGAGATGTGCCGAGATCTTGATGGAGGAGGGTTCGCAAAAAACACAGGCATACCCGTGGATCTGTCGAGGCTTTTTGCGAACCCTTGATCCGCAAGAGATGGGTGCAGATCGAGATAAAAATCGCTCAGTTCAGGTTTTATTAACAGATAATCAACCCACGGGGTGTCATTGCTGCTATGAAAGAACACCAGACAGCGATCTACCTGACGTGCACTAAAAACAGAAGTCTGCAAAAAAAACATATCGACGTCTGCAGAAAATGTTCTTCGAATGATAACTGCCGGGAATTTCGGGAATATAAGCAACTGGAACCGGCAGTACCCAGACCGGATCGGTCCATACCCGAGCTCACTGAAATTCCTCTGGTGCATATCATTGAACAATTGATAGAAATCAGAAAACTGGTGGGTGACGGCCGGTCAACGCCATTGCTTAACGATCCGGGCGATGCCGTTTCCATGGCAAACGCATCGCTGCCGCAATACCTGAAGGTTGAATTGGAAGGGATCAGATCCTTGTGCTCAACAGTTCAATCAAGCAGTTGTTGATGGTTTCGGAAGGGTATTTTCACTTTCAAAATAGGCCTTGTCATCAAAGGACAGCTCCACCGACCGCTTGTCTTCCGATGCGTACAATCCGATAACGGACACGGCTATTTCTTCAGCATATATCCCGATGGGGTACATGTTGTGGGTACGCAGCACCGAGATAAGATGCCTCTTACCCTTTTCAATAGCCATCGTGACGGCCCCTTTGCCATAGGTTTCCTCACCAATGAGTGAGAATGCCGCCGCGTCGGATCGTTGCCACTCGTTCTTAGGCTCTCTCTCCAAATTGGCGTACTCCCTGATGCGAAGTTCATTTTTACTTTCACTTCTCTTAATTAGAAATTTATGTCGCATATAACCACTCCTTTGATGTAACCATAACAGAATATTTTTACATCGATGTATAAAGTTCGTATCTGGTGTGCTGAGCGTCTGTTTTATAGGGTAGGCAAAGACTTTCAAAGTGCTTACGCTGACGCTGTAACCGAGAGGATGATCATTGATACTATGAAATACGGGGACTTTTGTCAACCTATTTAGTGCCCACCCACAAATGGTCTTTTTCCGCGATATCGGCGTTGGACACCATGATTTAACTCCTCAAAATAGCACGCTATTCCTCCGGGTTAAATCTGTCGTCCGCCTTGATCTCACGCAAAAATCCTCATTTCTGGACCGACACTATTTAGCCTGAAAATTCAGGGAGTAATATCTTCAGCGGCGGAATACCACCAGTTATCGTTTGCCGATAGAGGATCATAGAACTTCCATTGGCCATGAACAAGGATTTTGGGTGCACGCCTCAATTCATCACGGCCGCATCGCAACAGCCGATCCATTGCCATGGCCCATCCTATGGCAAAACCATGCTTCTCCACAGCCTGGCGACTGTATTCGGAACATGAAGGGTGCATGGGGCAAACGCCGCGCTTGACGGCGTTCAGGTGATTCAAGGGGCCGCGATAGATATCGAGAAAATCTTCATACAGGGAAGGGTTCGGTTGCGTTACGGAATGATGCGTGCAAGCCGCAAAAAAAAGCATGCAGGTCATAATCAGGCATGTGTGTAGCATCCGGCGAAAGCACGGCCATTGGAAAAATCTCCTTACAGACAGATTCTTTGGGTCACTTTCTATGTTGAAAATATCGAATAACATTTCACACCTATTTCGTACCTAGTGTCTGTCCAGAAATGAGGATTTTTTTGTGAGATCAAGGCGGGCGACAGATTTAACCCGGAGGAATAGCGTGCTATTTTGAGGAGTTAAATCTTGGCGCCCAACGCCGATATCGCGAAAAAAGACCATTTGTGGATGGACACTAACTAATTCTCCACCACCATGACCCGGCGTAAACGTCTCTTCCAGAGATCAAACAAGAAATCCAGGAAAAACACACCTCCCGCAACCAGGATGATGGAAGCGCCGGAGGTCAGGTTATAAAAATACGCCAACCAAAGACCGCTGACCGTAAATATCACTCCCAGCAGACTCGATGCCAGCATCATCTGAGCCAGGGAATGGGTATACTTTTCCACGATAAAGGGAGGAATTGTCAAAAGGGCAATCACCAGGATAAGCCCTACGACCTGTATCAGCATGACAATTGCAACAGCCAGTATGCCGATCAAGGTGAAATAGAGCGTTTTGACCGGCACCCCGCGGATCTGCGCGAATTCTTCATCGTATGAAAAAGCAATCAGGCCCTGGTAATAGAATGTCACGAAACCGATCGTCACGAGACAGATCACCAGCATGATCGTCAAATCAAAGGCAGGGACCGTAAGGATACTGCCGAACAGATAACTCATCAAATCGACATTGTACCCCGGGGTCAGGTCCACCAAAATGATACCAAAAGCCATGCCCAGAGCCCAGATGACACCGATAATGGTGTCGGAACGATGCTTGAGTTTGATGCTGACCAGGGCCATAAGCATAGCAGCCCCCAGTGAAAAGCCAATGGTGCAGACCAGGTAGTTCCATCCCAGATAAAAAGCCAGTCCAATGCCGCCGTATGCAGCATGGGCAATGCCGCCGGATAAAAAAGCGATTCGGTTGACAACCACCAGGGTGCCCATGACACCGCAGATAATGCTGGCCAGCAGGCCGGCCATCAGTGCATGGCGCATAAATTCAAACTGCAGGGCTTCGATCATACACGTCTCTTTCTCGCAAAAGCAGCTGTTTAGGCTATTAGACTGTTAGCGGCCTAATAGTCTAACAGCCTATCTACCTAATCAGTTTTATGGTCCTTCAACACCCGATGCGGCAGTCCATGAGCTACCAGCTCCACAGGACAGACCTCTTCCACCGTGCATGGATACATGATTTCCAGCATATCACCGGTAATTTCAGCGTGATTGTGATAGTGC
>QMMS01000556.1 GCA_003647375.1 Deltaproteobacteria bacterium | reverse complement strand
GACAAACCTGTTACCCGGACCGTTTCCAGTATTGTTATAGCAGATGAAGTGGAGCGCAAACCCAATTTCTCTCTTTATGGTGTTGGGGCATCTAGTGGCGTGGCTTCGCTTTCCCAAGTCTATGAATGGATTGAATCCGGATCGGGGCCTGAAAAAAAGATCTTATCGGGGAAAAGAATTGCTTTTTTAGCGGGACTGGTGGAAGAAAGCAATCCTGTCATCACCGAAGAAATCATGCGTTGTGCGCTTAATTTACAACAGGAATTCAATTGCCAGACATATATATTTACCGGAAATCTCAAGGTTGCCGGAAACGGGGTGGAAGCCCTTTATCGGAAGACCAAAAAAGCAGGTACCGTCTACATGAAATTTACGGAGACGATACCGGATATCCAAGTCGAAAAAGGTGGCAACGTTACGATAACCTATATCGATGAAATCATACGTGAAACGTTCAAATTAAATCCGGATGTCACCGTTGTCGACGAAACCCTTCACGTGTCGGCTCTTTCGCAGGATCTTTCGAATAAACTTGAAATCGATACGGGCCCGGATGGTTTTATTCAGTCCGACAATGTTCATCGGGCCACGGTATTCACCAATCGAAAAGGCATTTTCGTCTCCGGATTTTCAAGGGGCGTCCAAACAAAGGGGGATAGGCAGGCAGATGTAGGCAGCACAGCGCTTGCCGTACTGAATCTCTACCAGCAGCCGCCTGAAAAGCAGGCAGGAAAAGCTGAAATCAACTTCACAGGGCACTGTGTCGGCTGTCTGACCTGTTTTCGTGTCTGTCCGTATGGCGCCATATCCTTGGATCCAAAGGTTGTCGTTGACCCGCAGGCCTGTGAGGGCTGTGGTATCTGTGCGGCTGAATGTCCTCGCTTTGCCATTAAAATCAACGCGCCTGTTGGTATGGCAATTTCCGAAAGAATTCCGGAAGGGGAAAAAACAACCGATCCAGGGGATTTCAAACCATCCATAACGGCTTTTTGCTGCAGTCGATCCGCCAAAGGAGCGGGCGATCTGGCGACTTGCATGGGATATGATCTTCCGTCAGGCCTTAAAATCGTCGAAGTACCCTGTGCCGGCAGTATATCGCGGGAACATCTTTTTTCCGCTTTCAATAAGGGTGCCGATGGTGTGCTGGTGCTGACATGCCACAAGGGCAATTGCCATTCGGAATACGGCAATATTTATGTGCACCAAAGAGTGGATCAGATAACCGGCGCGCTGTCCCAGCTCGGGTTTGAACCTGAACGATTGACCTATAAGACAATTGCTTCCAATATGGGAACGGAGTTTGCCGAAACGGTCAGTGCCTTTGAAAAAGACCTGTTTAAGCTGGGGCCGAGCCGCTTAAAACCGCAGGGTTAAAACCCTGCACTATGTATTTCGGCCAATGTAGCGCAGAACTTTAGTTCTGCCAAGAAACAGATCATTATCATAACAAGACGAAAGTGTTAAATTTTTTTTCGATTTAAAAGGAATCACCATGACTGAAACTGCTGATATCATTGATTTGAACCAACTGGATCACACCAAATTCAAATCCTGGGGGTTTTCCCAGGATTTTTGCGTGACCTGTGGGCTATGTTCCAGCTCATGTCCTGCATCGGGAATCGATGGATTTGATCCGCGAAAACTGATTCGAATGTTGTCGCTGGGTCTTGAGGACGCGGTAATTGAGTCTCGCTGGCCCTGGATCTGCACCCTGTGTGGAAAGTGTGAAAATGTCTGCCCCATGGAAATTGATATTGCCGATGCAATCCGGCGAGTTCGATCATTGCGGGATAGAGACAAGGTTCCCGGTGTTATTCATAAAGGGTTGGAGGCAGCCCTCGAAACAGGCAACAATCTACGTCTGCCAAAGGATGATTACATATTCATTCTCGAGGATGTAGCCGAAGAGATTGCTGAAGAACCGGGATATGAGGGATTTACGGTTCCCATTGATAAAAAAGGGGCCAACATACTCACCACCATCCACAATAAACTGGTCAACACCCACACCGAGGATTTAAAACACTGGTGGCGTATTTTTCACGCAGCCAAAGAGGACTGGACCGTACCTTCTGAAAACTGGGAGGGAACCAACTGGGCCTACTTTACCGGTGATGACGAGGCCATGAAAATCATGACCGGGCGCATTGTCGAACACATGGAAAAACTGGAGATCAAAACACTGATGTGGCCCGAGTGAGGGCACGCTTATATGGCGACCCGGTCGGGTCTCGAAAAACACTACCCTGAAGTATTTGAAAAATATGAATTTGTCACCGTATTTGATCTACTGATAAAATACATTAAAGAAGGGCGCATCAAACTGGATAAAACACGCTTCCAAGGACCGGCCACTTATCACGATCCCTGCAATTATGGCAGAAAAGCCCAGAAATGGTTTGGCCATGGATATTTTGAAGAACCACGCTGGATTCTCAGCCAGTGCATGGATAACTGGATCGACCTTTATCCGACGAAAATGAATCAGATTTGCTGCGGCGGCGGCGGCGGCACGCTGGTCAATGGATATAATGAAGACCGGGTTTTTTATGGTAGGAGAAAAATGGATCAGATCCGGGCGACCGGCGCCGGGATGCTGGTGGTCCCCTGTCACAGCTGTCATGGCCAGTTCAACGGCATCAAAAAAGAGTATGGCATGGAGGATCTCGAGGTGAAATACCTCTGGGAACTCGTGGCCGACTGTATGATTGTTTGAAATTCAGGGCCACACCAAATCTTATTAACTCAACTTTCGCGTTTTCTGAATCCCGAAAGTTGAGTTATTAACGCGCTAACCCCGAGGCGCGAATTGCCACCACGGGGTTAGCGTTTACTGTTGCGGTTCAAATATTGTTAAGGTTATTCGACCCTTTCAAAGTCCTCTTTTCCAACACCGCAGATCGGGCACTCCCAGTCATCCGGCAGGTCTTCAAAGGAAGTACCCGGCAGGATATTGGCTTCCGGATCTCCTTCCTCAGGATTGTAAATATAATCGCAGGGTATACACAGCCACTTGTCCATAGTTTCCCCTTTCTATTTAGTGTCCGTCCAGAAATGAGGATTTTTTCGTGAGATCAAGGCGGACGACAGATTTAACCCGGAGTAATAGCGTGCTATTTTGAGGAGTTAAATCATGGCGTCCAACGCAGATATCGCGGAAAAAGACCATTTGTGGATGGGCACTAGTT
>QMMS01000555.1 GCA_003647375.1 Deltaproteobacteria bacterium | reverse complement strand
GGTGGGTAGCATGGGGTTGTCATGGATGCTGACGCCGACGCCTTCGCCGGCGATAAAAACGGTGTCATCGCGGGTCATTTCTTCCCTCAGGGCCTGGTTGAGGGCTTGTCCCACGGTCAGTTGCGGCATGATGGCGTCCTTTCATCGGGGCCGGGTGGCTCCGCCGGTCGATTTCAGGCGTAGACGTCTTCGAGGGCTTCGCGGGGTTCCGGGTAGGGACTTTCCTCGGCGAAACGAATCGCTTCCCGGACCAGGGCGTCGACCTTGGTTTCCATGGCGCTCAGGTCGTCGGTGCTGATCAACCCCAGGGCAAGCACGGCCTCGCGCATCCTGGCCACCGGGCACCGGGCGCGCCAGGCGGCGATTTCCTCCTTAGGTTGGTAGTGCTGGGGGTCGCTTTCCCCGTGGCCGCGCCAGCGGTAGGTCTTGCACTCGATGAGGGTCGGCCCCTGGCCGGCGGCGGCCCGGGCCCGGGCGTCCAGGGCGGTGGTGTAGATCGCCGGCGCATCGTTGCCGTCCACCACCACCCCGGGCATGCAGTAAGCGGCGGCGCGGTCGGCGATGTTTTCGATCCGGGTGTGCTCCTCCAGGCGCTGAGCCCCGGCGTAACAGTTGTTTTCGCACACGAAGATCACCGGCAGATTCCACAGGCTGGCCAGGTTCAACGCTTCGTGAAACGACCCCTCTCCGGTCGCCCCGTCGCCCACGAAGCAGACGGTGACGGCCGGCTCGCCGCGGTACTGCTGGGCGAAGGCCCGGCCCACGGCCATGGGCGGTCCGGCCCCCACCACCGTCGAGGTGCAGGGAGCGCCGATCTCGGGCAAGGCCAGGTGCAGGGTGCCGCTTTTGCCCTTGTTGCAGCCGGTGCGCTTGCCGTAGATTTCGGCCATCAGCACCTTGGGGTCGGCCCCCTTGGCCAGCAGGTGGGCGTGGCTGCGGTGGTTGGTGATGATCACGTCCCCGGGCCGCAGGGCAGCGCACACCCCGGCACCCACCGCTTCCTGGCCGGTGCACAGGATCATCATGCCGGGGATCTTGCCCTCGACTTGGCAAAGCTCGGTGAGGGCCTCTTCGAACCGGCGCGAAAGCAGGAGAGAGTGAAGCATTTCCAGCATCTTGTCCTTGGGTATGGCCATGGGGGTTCCTTTCGCGTCAAACGGATCAGATCCAAAAGGCGGCGGGCCGGTGCGCGCGCCCGGGAAGCCCGGCTTGCAACCGTGTCCTAATCGCCAGTTTATGAAACAGCTCCACTGAGAAAAATGGGTGACACTCCGGAGTGTAGGAACCAATTACACAGAAAGGAGCGAACCCCATGAAAAATCCCAAGAGAGCGGGTAGCCGAAGCCGTAAGAAGCCGGCGCGCACCCACGCCTACCCGTTCGAGTTCCGGCTGAGAGTTGTCCGGCTCCACTTGGAGGAGGGTTACAGCCGGGCGCTGCTGGCCGAGCAGTTCGGCATCAGCACGCACTCGATCCAGCGGTGGGTCAAAGCCTACCGGGAAGGTGGAGACGACGCGCTGCATCCCAAGCCGCGTACCGCTATTCCGCTCGCAGGTTCTCTCACTGGAAAATCAGGCCTGGAACCGGGCGAAAAACGTACACACGCCGAATCTCGTTCATTGTGGCAAAGCCCTGCTGTGTATGCGTTTGCGCCAAATTCGCGTTCCTACAAATCCCAAACGGGAGTTCAATGTAGCGGGCGATGCGGCGGAAACAAACGGGCCATCGCTCCGGCGCAAGGGGGGCGGCAAACAAGCGAGGGACGGCATCCGGGCGGCCGGGAGACGGCGGCCGCGGGGTTGGATTGCTCCTGCCGAAGACCGTTCCTGTTCCGGGTCGGCGCCTGCCGCCGGTATCGGCGGACGTCGCCCCGGTTCTCATGGCCCTTGAGATCTGCTTGCCCGAGCCCCCTGTCCTGCGCAGAGAAATGGCCCGTTGGGGTGAGGCAGGTCTTCTGACTTCCGGATCCACCGTACGGCTGCGCCTTCCCGGTAAATTACACCAGTGGCCCAATGCAGCCGTCGTCCCCGGTTACAGCGGCGGGACCGTTCCCGAATTTCACGGGATTCCCCTTGCCCCGACCCATCGGGCGGGGCAATCCTTTTCGGAACCTCGTCTGACACTAAACCCGATTTATCGCCGAGGGTCAAGGTGGGATAAAAAGGGATCGTCGTGGGCGTTTTGATAGGTTGAGGCCCTTATTTTACTCCCCCGGGCGATGAATCGGTCCGGGTTCGCGGTCCTCCCGTTCATTCATCGGCACGTAGGCCGTCTCGGGGGGGCCGACGTAAATCTGGCGCGGTCTGGCCAGGCGCCAGCTGGGGTCGTCCATGCTCTCTTTCCACTGGGCGATCCAGCCGGGCAGGCGGCCGATGGCGAACATGACGGTGAACATGTTGGTGGGGATTCCCATGGCGCGCAGCACGATGCCGCTGTAAAAATCCACGTTGGGATACAGGTGGTGGTCGACAAAGAAACTGTCGGAAAGGGCCCGTGCCTCCAGCTCCCGGGCGATGTCCATCAGCGGATCCTCCAGCCGCAACTTCTCCAACAGGCGGTCACAGACCTTCTTCATGATCCGCGCCCGCGGATCGAAGGTCTTGTAGACCCGGTGACCGAAGCCCATGAGGCGGAACGGATCCGACTTGTCCTTGGCCCGTTGGATGATCCGGTCGATGCTCTCGTCGCCTTGGTGGATCTTCTTGAGCATTTCGATGACGGCCTGGTTGGCGCCGCCGTGCAGCGGTCCCCACAAGGCGGCAATGCCCGCCGAGATGGCTGCGTAGAGGTTGACGCGGCCGCTGCCCACCATGCGCACGGTGGAGGTGGAGCAATTTTGTTCGTGATCGGCGTGCAGAATCCAGAAGACGTTAAGGGCGTCGACCATGTCCTGGTCGATGACGTAGGGCCGCACCGGGGTATCGAACATCATGTTGAGGAAGTTGGCGCAGTATGACAGGTCCGGCCGCGGGTAGACCACCTTGTGGCCGCGGCTGATCTTGTAGGACATGGCCGCCATGGTGCGCACCTTGCTCACCAGGCGCGTGACGGTCATGTCGATCTCTTCCTCGATGGTCTGAAGTTCCGGGTAGAAGCTGCGCAGGGCGTTGACCATCGCCGAAAGGATTCCCATGGGGTGCGAGAAGCGAGGAAAGGTGGAGTAAAAGCTGCGCATGTCCTCGTGCACGAGGCTG
>QMMS01000554.1 GCA_003647375.1 Deltaproteobacteria bacterium | reverse complement strand
GTCTTCCCACAGGCCGTCCGTGGGGGGGGCCTGAATGATACCCTCGATAATGCCGAGGGCTCTGCCGAGTAGAAAGACTTCCGATTTTAAAAGATCTGCAATGGGTGAAATGTCTACACCACCGTCGCCGTATTTTGTGAAAAACCCCACACCGAAATCTTCAACCTTGTTTCCGGTGCCCACAACCAAAAAGCGGTGGTGTGTTGCATGGGCATACAGGGTCAGCATGCGCATCCGTGACCGCGTGTTGGCCATGGAAAGTTTGTCCTGAATGTCGGCGGGGAGGGCACTGCCGAGTGCAAGGAAGGCATCTGAAAGATCGATACGGATTCCCCGTACGTTCGGGAAATCTTTCTCAAGCCAGGCAATGTGTCTGGAAGAAAGGGAATCCTGGTTTCTTGCCTGAAGGATGGGCATGTTGAGAGCAATGACTTTCTTGCCTGTTTTGGCGCTGAGTGTGGATGTGACGGCAGAGTCTATCCCGCCGGAAACCCCGACGACAAATCCCTTTAATCCGGCATCGTCACAATAGGTGTTCAACTCCGCTACGATGTGTTGGATGATTTTATCGATTTTCATGATAGTTCAATTTTGAATTTTTAGTTTTTAATTTTGAATCAGTTAGATCACAGCATTGTTAACTTAGGACAGAATGAGCGCTAAAACACAAGCGTAGTGCAGGGCTTTAGCCCTGCCAAGACAGGTTTTAGGCAGAGCTGAAGCTCTGCGCTACATCACTAAGTTAACGACATTGGGTATAGACTATTAGGTACTAATCGCTGAGTGCTATCAGTCACCCTCCAAACCTCAAACCCTCCAACCCTTTTAATGCAGGGAGGCTAAAATACTGTAGGCCACTAATAGCCTAATAGCCTAACAGTCTACAGCCTAATGCTCATTTTTGCCCCTTAAGTACCTTATCCGGTGTTATCGGAAGATCCCGGCAACGATACCCGGTTGCGTCATAGACAGCTTCGGCGATGGCCGGCGCCGTGGGAGATACCAGACCTTCACCGGCTTCCTTGGCGCCCATGGGGCCTTCGGGTTCGTAGGTTTCGATACAAACAGATTCGCCCGGAGGCATATCCAGGGCAGTGGGCATTTTATAATCGAGGAAGGTGTTGTTGAGGGTGCGGCCTTTCTCCACAATTAATTCTTCGGACAATGCATATCCGAGACCCATGTGAATGGAGCCCTCCAGCTGTCCATCAACAGCCATGGGGTTGATGACTGTTCCGCAGTCGTGGGCTGTATACATTTTTTCGACTTTGACGATGCCGGTTTCCGTGTCAACCTCCACCTCGGCAACCTGCGCACCAAAGCTGAAAGCCGGCGTTACCAGGCCTTTCCCACGTGGTGTGTAATATCCTCTGGCAATGAGGGGCTCCCCACGTTTGGCTTTTTGGACCATGGCGACGGCTTCACCAAAAGACATCCCCCTGTCGGTTTTCCCCTCGGCATATACCTGCCCGTCCTTGCACACCATATCAAATATGACATTCAAGTTAAAGCGGGCCGAGACGGCCCCAAAAATTTCTTCTTTGATCTGACGGGCGGCATTTATAATGGCATTGCCGGCCATGAGCGTGACCCGGCTCCCCCAGGTTCCCAAATCTGCCTGAGGTGTCATGGCGGTGTCGGCGGCCGTAAGGCGGATATCCTCCATCTTGATTCCAAGCTCTTCGGCCAGAATCTGTTTGAGAACCGTATTGGCGCCCTGGCCGATATCCGAAGCCATGGTCAGAAGATGTGCCGTACCATCTGAAAAGACTTTAATTTCGGCTGCCGAGAAGGGGTACTGCGTATTGAACCAGTTGAAAACACCCCCGGAGATAAAACTGTAGCAACCGATACCAATGCCGTAGCCTTTCTTTTTTCGCCTGCGGTTTTTCTTCCAGTTGGACATTTCCCTGACAGCTTCCAGGGATTCAATGAACCCGCAGCTCGATATGGTGGCAACATCCGGAATCTTGTCCCCGGTGACCATGGCATTCTTGATCCTCAGATCGATGGGATCGATGCCCAGTTCCTTGGCGGCGATATTCATCTGAGACTCTGCCGCGAACAGGGACTGCGGGGCGCCAAACCCTCTCATGGCACTTGCCGGTGGTTTGTTGGTGTAAACATGTTCACCCAGAAAGCGGTAATTGGGATAGCGGTAGAGCATGGCGCCGAAGTTTCCGGAGAGAAATGTAGCCGTGGGCCCCATGGCATTGTAAGCACCGCCGTCCAGATAGATATGGAGGTCCTTTGCGACAAGGGTGCCGTCTTTTTTGAAGCCGACTTTGGAGCGCAGTTTCATGGCATGACGTCTGCGGCCGGTTGTGAGCTCTTCCTCCCGGGTCAGGGTAAATTTGACGGGTTTGCCGGTTTTTATGGCCATGAACGCAGCACAAAATTCCCATGGACGCAACTCCATCTTACCACCGAAGCCCCCGCCAACAGTAGGCTTGATCACGCGAATGTCATTTTCCCGCATATTGAGGGTAGAAGCGAGCAGACACTGGACAATGTAGGGAACCTGGGTCGATGTCCAGAGGGTAATCCTTCCGTCGAGCTCACACTGGGCGATGGACGAGCAGGGCTCGAGATAACCCGGACTCACGGCGTGGACCGAAAAAACATCCTCGCGGACATAGTCGGCCTCGGCAAAACCTTTTTGAATGCTTCCATATTGAATTTTTCGATCGATGCTGATGTTGGTGGGTGATGTATCGTGTAGAATCGGCGCTCCTTTGGCCAAGGAATCTTTGATTTCGAAAACAGCAGGCAGTTCTTCATACTCTACGCGTATCAATTCGAGGGCTTCTGCTGCGATATCCTTGTCAACCGCGGCAACAGCGGCAACTTCATCACCGATGAAACGCACCTTGTCCACGGCCAGTGGGTATTCGTCCTGCGTAACCGGGAACAAGCGCCAGTTGCCATATTTGATTTTGGGCGTATCTTCCCCGGTAATGACACACTTTACACCGGGCAGGGCAACAGCCTTGCTCACATCGATATTGAGAATACGCGCATGGGCCACCGGGCTTCTCAGAAGCTTGCCATGGAGCATGCCCGGCAATTTGATGTCATCGGTATAAACTGCAGTGCCGGTGGCTTTTTCACGGCCGTCGGTGCGCGGAATATCTTTGCCAATTACTGTGTACTCTTTACTCATGGGGAATCCTCGAGTGTCTTGTTCATTGAGTT
>QMMS01000553.1 GCA_003647375.1 Deltaproteobacteria bacterium | reverse complement strand
TTAATGCTTCCTCATCCGGGTCTATTTGCAACCCAGAAAGCTCTATTTTCGTCTCATTACTTAAGTTTAAGCCCGCATTACGTGCCTCTACAAGGGCCGATATGTCGTTTTTCGGTGCGGTTCTTCTATAAATACGGTCAATTTCCCATATCGGATAGTCAGAAACACCCGTAAACGTCGTTAAATACGTCTGAATTATATAATCAAGTTGCCGAAATCCCTCATCCCACTGGCCAACGGTGATATTTGTGTCCATTTCAAGGGCCGCGAGTCTCTGACTGACTTCATACGCGGTTGGGCTAGAGCCTTCAGCAAAGGAGGTAGGGTCATATGAGGATGCGCCCTCGAATATTAGGGACCGCAGGTTGTCCTGTAATAGCCTAACAGCTTCGGGGTTTAGGTTCTTTGTAATGAATCGCGCATCACCGTTATCAGAGTCGATTATGATGACACCGGCGTCTTTGAGTTGTTTCTTTACCACGTCGGCCCGCTCTCCCAGGCCCTTTAGTAAGAGGTATGAGAGTCGAAGCGCTGCCAGTTCATTGGAGAGGTCCGACATTGATACATCATAGGCATCGCATAGCGTTATTACCCGCTCGGGGTTGCCTATCCTATCAGGTGAGTTACGGAACTCTATAATCGGAACCATCGGGCGGGATGCGGTGCCCATGCCATGAAGCACGGTTTCCCCGGGGGTCCATATGCCATCCTTTAAGTGGTACACGGTCATTTCCATCCCGTCATAGAACTCTACAATATCCCGGCCGTAGCGTAATCCGTATAAAGGCTTGTGGGTGCGCTTGTCGTATATGACCTTTGTACTGATAGAAGGGGACTGAGAAACCCAGAATTCCCCATCCTCTATAGAACAAAGGATATACGCGGCCCCTTGAGTTACCGAAGAGTCGGCAAGGGAAAGGGTCATGCCGCGCCATCTTGCCCGCTCATATAGGGATTTATAGAACGCTTTCACCTGATCCGGCACCCCATCCCCATATGTAATAGTGATATCAGCCGCGAAGTAACCCGCCTTATTGGTAGATATCATCCTGTCAAACGGCACGTGGATGCGCTGGTTAAGGTCAGTATCTGATATCTTGCGCCTTGCGAGTATAGGTACCCCGTCCGCTTCACGCGGATCATTCCATGTAAACCGGCCTGCGGCTTCCAGCTTAGAGCGCTGAGACATTCCATAAGCGATTGAATCCCGCTTTGATACCGATTCTAAGACTTCTTTTATCAATTCATTACTGCCAGGCATAAGCCCTCCTTGACGTGTGCCCACGTAGCGCCGGTTATTGCCCTATGTGCGGTCATCGTCGTAACATCGAATAATTCACTTATTTCTCTATGGCTATACTCGCCAGTAGTATAAAGGGCCCTCATTTCTATAACATCGGCCTCTTTTAGAACTGAGTTCGTGATGTTTTCACCTCTCAGCACTCGCCCCCGTTCCATCTTTTCTCGCTCATTCTCGATGCGAGTACCCCATTTTATATGAGAGGGGTTTATACATAATGTGTTATCACAGGAATGAAGGACTTCTTGACCGTCATAGTTGTCTCTTGGGTCGTTAATGGTTAACAAATAACGGGCCACACTAAAGGTTTCATTATTCCGGCCACAGCTAGGGTAACCACTACTTGTGATAGGATGAGAGGTACACTCCCAACAGCCATCTGCCGTTATTATGAATTTAATAGGTTTCCGCTTATTGGTTATCCGTCGACCAATTGAATCTCTTAACGCACTACTGTCAGGCTCTTTAAATGTGTGTTCTATTTGTTGCTTCATATGCCATTATACTTCATAAGCTGTCCCACTTTATAGTCTGGAACCCGCCAGGTAAAAGCTCCATGGCATACCTGACACTATCAAAAACATCCCGCTTTCCTATTAATTCGTCATTCTCATCATAACCAAGCTCTGAGAATTCTTTTAATGCCTCATCAGTACCCGGCGCAAAGTATATTTTATGCATACGCGCCATTTTATCGGCTCCCTTTTGCACAGATCCAGCCCCTTTGCGTGATTTTCTCACGCTATAGCCGTCATCCCGCAGCATATCGATAACTTCCGGACGTGCTGAATCCACGACTATAGTATCGCTTATACTTCCCAGCCATTCAGAGAGGCCCTTGAGGGGAATCTTTGACTTGAGCGCTGCTGAGTGGATTGTAAGCTGTCGTCTATCTTCGGTGGCTGATATGGAGACGAGCGCGTTATCTCCTGACCATGACAGGTCAAGTCCGTAGGCTGCGGGAACCCCAAGGGACTCGGAGCCGATTCGCTCCAAAGTGTCCGGGGTAAACAAAGGACGCTCTCCGAACGGTCGCAAGGCGCCTTCCCAGGTGTGCAAGTAGTGTTCATAGTCTCGTTCCTTATCATATTCCATTTCCTGTTTGAGAACGTCGGGAAACCAAGGGTTATCCTGCCAGTTTACGGCAGTTCCCAGGACGTTATCGCCCGGCTCCTTAACGAACCTTTTATATACATAATCAGAATCATACCGCGGATTCATGGCCATCCATATTTCACTACCAGGCTTTCTAACCGTCGGAATCAATAACCGCATGGATTGCTCTGATATCGTTTGCGCTTCCTCTATATAGCAGATGTCTATTCCCTCAGTCGATTTAACCGATTCTGGGTTATTTTTAAGACCGGCAAAGGTAATCAATGAGCCGTTCTCTATATGCCTTATCTCCGCTGCATTAACCTTAAATTCGTACTGCCATCCCTGCTCAAATATGATATTTGATAAGAGTTGATGGACCGACGATTTAATTGATACCTGAATTTCTCTGCAGGCTAATATCCGGGTGCTCTTTTGACGCGCTCTGAGTAATATCATCATGCAGAATGACGTTGACTTCGAGCTACCACGGCCGCCATAGGCTATTTTGTATCTGTGAGGCTCCAGTAAGTAGGCTCGCGCCCATTCAGGTAGCTTCATATACAAACCATTTTAATTGTTATATCATTTAGACGCATTTGCAGGGTCGTCCAAGTGGGAGGACACCGGCGTAATAAGTCGGAGAATGCGGGTTCGAGTCCCGCCCGTGCCTCATCTAATACACTACGTACGCTTGTCATACTACAAACATTCCATCAGACAGCTCACTATCGGACACGCTCGCGGCAACCGGCAGGAATAACTCAACGCGCTGGATTACTGCCTTGGGCCCATACACCGCGCT
>QMMS01000552.1 GCA_003647375.1 Deltaproteobacteria bacterium | reverse complement strand
GTTGCTGGACATGCGCACAAAGGAAGAATATGTCGGCAAACGGGTATCGCCGGACTGGTTTCCGGTGGATCATGGTGCCGTGAGAAAAGGGCACATCCCCGGTGCCCGGAATCTGTATTACATGAATTTGCTGAACGAGGATAATACTTACAAGACCCAGGGCGAACTTCAGGAAGCTTACTCGACTGTGGGAGCGACACCGGACAAGGAGCTTGTTTCCTATTGCCGCTTGAGTCATCGTGGATCCATGGCGTGGTTTGTTGCAAAATTCCTGCTCGGCTACCCCCGTGCAAAAGTATATGACGGATCCTGGACGGAATGGGGATCGCTTGTGGGCGTTCCGATTGTGAATATGTCTTTAGAAAAGGAATTATAGGAAATTGCGTCACCCGGATCAGGTGACCAGGATTATATTTCCGGATAAAGAATCGAAAGCTTATCCTGACAAAGCAAGGTCTTTTTTTAGGAAATATATTTTGATATGGGTAAAAATTACCTGATGTTTCACAGAAAACAATTATTCAACTTCCCTAAACCGGCTTTTAATATAGTGATAACGTGATGATTACTTTTTTCTTGCGAGTGAATTTTTTTGCTTGACTGTGTACAAGATCTTGACTAAAACTGATTCAGATAATGGACAGGATATCATTATATCGCTTTTTCAGCGACAATACGTATAACTCTCTTTGTCCCCACTCGTGCTGCGAGGGCGCCTGCACAACTATAAATGCTATGAAAGGACTCTAAAAATGACAAAATACGTCAAACTGGAAAATCTACCCGAATTAATCAATGTTCCCCCGAAATCAGGACATCATTCAGATGTTTTCACCGACACCGAATATGAAAAGGGATTGGCCATAAAATTCGGCATTAACGATACCGTATGCGGCTCCAAGCGAATTTCCATGGGGCGCACGATCATCCCACCTCATACGGCCAACGAACGGCACGTTCATTTGAGCGCCGAAGCCGCCATGTATATCGTCAGAGGAACAATGACGTTGTTTTTGGGCCCGGAAGCCGCCATAACGAAATGCCCGCCAGGCACATTTGTTTTCGCGCCGGAGGGAATCATTCACGGGGTTGCCAATGCCAGCCGCACAGATGAGGTGGAGCTCGTTTTTGCCTATGGTGGCGTACCGTCAAAAGAAGCTGCCAACATCATATTCATCGATGATTCCGAAAATGACTACCCGCCTCCGGGATGGGATACGGAAGAATAATTAATGATGGTAAAACAGGTTTTGAGTAAAGATCGCCGTAAAAATAGTGAACAAGGTCTGATCAAATGAAAAAGAGCCGTGAAAGCTGCAGTCACAACGATCCGTGGTATCGCCGTATCAATTACAATACCGTCACAGCCATATTTCTTCTCATTTTATGGACCATCATGTTTTTCACCATTCCCTACCAGATCCAGAAGCCAATGCTTTTTATGGGCCGCAGTTTAATGGGATTAAAACCGACCCTGTTTCCCCAGTTGGCAATCCTATCCCTTATCTTTCTGAATATCTGGTATTTAGTGATCAGTTTTCGACTCAAAGATAAAAACCTTTTTACAGAAGTCACACGGCAAGGCTATTTTCGCATCATCGCCTCCCTTGTCGTTTTTTTCGCTTATGCGCTTTTGTTTGAGCACCTGGGGTTTGTCCTCTCCAGCATTCTGGTGGCCGGCACCCTGTCCACCTTTTACGGTAACCGCAATATTCTGGTTGGAATTGTCGTGAGTGTCGGTGTGCCTCTGGGTATCTATTTTGTCTTCACACGACTGTTGAAAGTTTCCTTGCCGGAATTTCCTTTTTTTTGATCGACCGATGCAACCACGGAAACAACCCAATGGTTTGATATCTGGCATATGTTCCGGAAAGGCTATTTAAATGTGGGATAATTTTTTACAGGGAGTACTGCTTACCTTGCGATGGGACACATTCGGCATGATGGGCTTGGGTCTCATGTTGGGAATGTTCGTTGGCGCGCTTCCCGGTTTTACAACCATCATGGCCATGGCGGTCTTACTGCCGATTTCGTTTTTTATGGACCCCATGGTGGGCATTCCATTTCTGATAGGTGTATACAAAGGAGGCATATACGGTGGCAGCATACCGGCAATCCTGGTATCCATGCCCGGCACCGGCGCCTCTGTGGCAACCACATTTGACGGACCGTCTTTGACCAAGAAGGGAAAATCGCGCAAAGCCATGGAAATGGCGCTTTTCGCCTCGGTCTGCGGAGACTTGTCAAGTGATATCCTCACCATCTTGTTTATCGGTCCCATTGCAATCATGGCCATGAAAATCGGCCCGCCGGAACTGGGGGCGATTATTCTGCTCAGCCTCATTATCATCTCCGCCACCACATCGGGCCTGTTTATCAAAGGACTGGTCATGTGCTTCATCGGACTCTTTTTTTCCATGATCGGCCAGGATCCTCTGGGCGGCATGTCCCGTTTCACTTTCGGCTTTTTCGAAATCAAATCCGGCATTCCCCTGCTTCCAATGCTCATCGGTCTGTTTGCCATTCCTGAAATTCTTCAGGCCGTTGAAAAGAAAATAACCTCTTTCGTTGCCGAGGAATTCAATCTCAAGGCGGGGGAAAAATTAACCTTTAAGGAATTCCGCCGGAGCATCAAGACCATTATCAGATCCACTGCCATCGGTACCTCTCTGGGGATTATCCCCGGTGTTGGTCAGGTCGTCTCAGCCTTTGTGGGGTATGCTGCCGCCAAAAATGCTTCCAAGCACCCGGAAACATACGGCAAGGGTGAACTGGATGGGATTGCCGCCGCTGAAGCAGCCAATAACGCCGTCAACGGCCCCACTCTGGTACCGCTACTGACCCTGGGCATTCCCGGAGACAAGGTCACGGCCATCCTGCTGGGTGCTTTTATCGCTCAGGGACTGCGCCCGGGGCCACAGCTTTTCGCCGAACAGGGTCCACTGGTCTTTGCCCTCCTGGTGGCCATGATCTTTGCAAATCTTATTTTTGTGGTTCTCGGGTATCTCACCATCCCTTTGTTTGCCAAGGTTGTAACCATAAGAAAATCAGCACTTCTGCCCCTCACAGCCATATTTGCTTTTGCCGGTTCCTATGTATATCGTTCCGATCCCTTTGATCTGCTGGTGCTGGTTCTTTTCGGTGTTTTTGGCTATACTGCCAAAAAATTGAATTTTGACGTCACGCCCATGGTCATGGGTTACAT
>QMMS01000551.1 GCA_003647375.1 Deltaproteobacteria bacterium | reverse complement strand
CCCTGACTTCTCAGCGCTGCAACATTGGCCGGATCGAGAACCAGACCACCTCCTGTGGCAATGACGAGCCCTGCTTTATCCCCCAATTCCCGGGAAACATCAGCTTCCATGGCCCTGAAGACCGTCTCACCCTTTTCACGAAAGATTTCGGCAATGGTTTGGTCGCAGCGGTCTTCGATCAGATAATCTGTGTCAATAAATTCATAACCCAGCTGTCTGGCCAGGAGCCTGCCGATGGTGGTCTTCCCCGTGGCCATGAACCCCGTCAGAATAATGTTGGGTTTGGATATGGTTTTCTTCTCAGGCATAATGGTTCCATATGGTATCCCCTGAGCTGAGAGACTTATAGGGACTTATTCGGAACATATTTATGACAACCCACATAACTGTAATCTTTGTGTATTGGGTGAGATATTTTCAAGTTAGCGCAAAGACTTCTTATCCACCTTGCCAACAGCTGTCAATGGGATGGCATCTATGAACTCAATAATCTTGGGGATCTTATAGGGTGCCATTTTTTTCTTACAGAAGGCCGTAATCTCCTCTTTGAGCACCTCAGGATCTTTATCCGCAGACTGAGCCGATCGCTGAACCACCAGTTTGACAATGTCATTGCCGGGTCGATCCGCGTTCGGCACACCCACCACAGCACAGAACTCAATATCCGGCAACTGGTACAGTTTCTCTTCCACCTCCCGGGAAAAGACCTTGTAACCGCCGACGATCAGCATGTCCTTGACCCGGTCAGCAATATAAAAATAGCCGTCTGCATCCATTTTGGCAACATCACCGGTATACAACCACTTTTCACCCTGAAAGTCCCTCAGCGCATGGGCTGTTTCTTCAGATTTGTTGAGATATCCCTTCATTACCTGGGGGCCGTTGGCTATCAGTTCGCCCTCTTCTCCCACGGGCACTTCCATGGTGCCGGTTTCGATGTCCACAAGTTTGATGCGCGTGCTCTGCACCGGAATCCCCACAGAACCGATCTTTTTGATTCCCTTGGCCGGATTCATACTCAGAATGGGGCTGGTTTCCGTCATGCCGTAAACCTCCAGGACTTTACCTTTTCCGACAATCGACTCAAAAGCCTCGATGGACTCCACCGCAAACGGCGCAGCTCCGGATATACAGCACTTGCAATTCGAAAAATCGAGGGTTTTGAATTTGGGTTCTTCCATCAATATCTGGTAAAGGGATGGAACATTGGTCATCAACGTGGGACGATACTTCTCGATTTCGCCACATATGTGACGGGTATTCCTGGGGTCCGGGATCAGGCACTGGGGAATGTTTTTGACCAGGGACGACATGCCGACCATCAACCCTGCCAGATGAAACAGGGGAAAAGCGGAACACATCACCTCTTCGCCCTCTAACATATTCAGCCACCCGGTGACCTGATGGATATTCACCACAAGATTACGATGTGTCAGGATGGTGCCCTTGGGAAGCCCGGTGGTGCCCCCGGTGTACTGAAGCAGACAGGTGTCCTCCGGGCCGATGGACACGGGTGAGAACTCCGGCGAGGAACTTGCCATTATCTCTTTGAAAGGAATGACTTCCATTCCCGGAAGCGACACCAATTTTCCGGTGGGAATTTTTTTCAGCAACTTGCCCAGGGTTCTCTTGATCACGGGCAGATAATCACCGATATTGGCACCTGCCACATGCTTTAAGTTGGGCACCTCTCCTGCTACCTCCCGTAACCGGTGTTCAAAGATAGCATCCAGGGTCACGAGAAATTTGGCATTGGAATCGTTGATCTGGTAGGCCATCTCACTAGGTGTTAAGAGCGGCGATA
Source organism: Deltaproteobacteria bacterium (assembly GCA_003647375.1). Next base: position 1,401 of record QMMS01000551.1, on the reverse strand, counting down.
TGCCGGTAACAGCACATCCGCGCCGCAGCGCGCCCACCAAGGCGATGAGATACTGGGGGATGTTGGGAAGGTTGATACCGACGGTGTCGCCCGGGACGCAGCCACATCTTTCGAGGTAGGCGGCAAAACGCGCCGACAAATCGTTGAGTCTTCGATAGGGTAGGGTCACCCCCATAAAATAGATCGCAGGTTTATCCGGAAACTTTTCCGCTGTTTCCATGAACAGATCAATGTAGGAAGCATCCGGGATAACGACTTCCGGCTCAATGCCTTTATCATAAAACTTCAGCCATGGTTTTTCATCATAAATACTCACAATCCACCTCCTTTAGGGCTCGTGTATCAAACAACGGTATATCCTGGTCCATCACCTCCTTCCGGACACGTCCATGTAATATTGTTGAATGGATCTTTGACATCACAGGTCTTGCAATGGAAGCAGTTGGAGGGGTTGAGCTTTATCCGCCGGCTACCTTCCTTGTTTTCGTCTTCCACGACTTCATACACATCACCCGGACAAAACCGGGTGCAGGGATGTTGGTACTTGGGAAAACACTCGTTCACGCACAGATCCATGTCATGTATGATCAGGTGGGGCGGCTGATCTTCCCTGTGGATGGTTTTGGAAAGGTATACGCCTGTCAGCTTGTCCACCAGCAGCACCCCGTCGTAGGCGGAAGATTCCTTTGACCGATCTGTAACCAGTTCTGAATTTTTTACGGGTTTGAGTGTCCGGCTGTCGTCCTCTATGGGCATTCCGTCACGAAATCCCCGCCCCCCGGTAGCATACTGGGCGCCCAGATGAAAAAATTTGGAAACACCTTTCTTTGACAGGGCTTGATAAAAATTACGCCCCTCATAGAGTTCCTTTTTCAACCAGCTCTTTTCAACGGCATCCGGGTAACGTGCCAGTCCATCCCCGCTGGTGTCCCCATTTCCCAGGGCATCCAAGATAGTATCTGCAGCTAACATTCCGGATTTCATGGACACATGAATGCCTTTCAGTGCCGGAACGTTATGGATTCCGGCACAACCACCCACCAGCACGGCGCCATCCACAATTAGTTTCGGCATGCTGAAATAGCCGCCGGTGGAAACCGTTCGGGCACCCTGTTCGACGACCTTGCCGCCTTGTATCAGATCTGCAACAAAGGCTTGGCGCTTGAACTGCATGAAGGTATCATAGATATCGCACAGGGGATCCTCATAGGAAAGCCCCACAAGATAGCCGAGAGCCACCCGATTTTCTTTCATTTCATAAACAAACCCGCCGCCGGGTGTACCCAGTCCCAGGGGGTGACCTAGCATATGGAGACTTCGGCCCCTAAACGCCTCGAAGCCGGAATTGTCCGGCAGCGCTATAACCTCCTTGATACCCGTCTCGTAGGCCTGGGGCATGCT
>QMMS01000550.1 GCA_003647375.1 Deltaproteobacteria bacterium | reverse complement strand
CTGGAGGATTCTGATGCCCTGATCGCCATTGCCCGTTCAAATCCTCGAAAAAATGTCGAAAAGAAAGATCGAATCCAAAAAACGTTTGTGATCAGTCAAAAGTCCCTGTCGTCCCTTAAAAAATTATTAAATGAAGTGGAGTCATCGCGGGATGACTTGGTCGAGTATGCTATCCAGCGCCTCTTGCCGATCCTTTTGAAGGAACGCAACCAGCAGAAAAAACGTGAAATAGCGCTGTCCGAAATGGCACAACTACTTGAGCATTCCATTGAATTGATGAGTAAGATCGAAAAAACGGTAGGTAAAGACGATCCACTTTACGAATATTATTTGGAAGGTATCATGGCGTACCAAAATGCATTCGATAAAATGGAAAACTTGGTACAACAAGGGAAACGGATCTCAAGAATACGAATGGAAAGATTTGAATTTTAATAACAGCGCATTGAAATCGATCCTGTCAGCAACTGTTAAGATCGTTCGATTGAAAATATATGTATGAATACAAATAATTACAAAATAGCTGCGTTGAAGCACAAAATCGTCCACTGGCTTCACTCAATAATGCTGTTGGCCAGCATGGTATTGCTGCTGGGTCTGCTGGGCTGGATTTTCGCAGGTCCTTCGGGGATACGCTGGGTCGTCATTATCACCGTCATAAGCCTGATCATCGGCCCACAGCTGTCACACAAGGTCATCTTGCGTTGGTACGCCGCCAAGCCGCTGTCCCCACAGCAGGCGCCGGACCTGTATGCCGCGTTGCGGGAACTCGCACAACGGGCCAACCTGCTGAGAACGCCGACAATTTATTACGTGCCGACAAAAATGCTCAATGCCTTTACCACCGGCAGCCCAGATAACGCCGCCATCGCTATAACGGACGGCTTGCTGAACACGCTGAACAAGCGTGAGTTGAATTCGGTTATCGCTCACGAGGTCGCTCACCTTAAAAATAACGACTTATGGATCATGAACCTGTCTGACACCATCAGTCGCGTCACCTCTTTCTTTTCGATGTCCGGACAATTTTTACTGTTTTTTAATCTGCCGCTTTTGTTGGCATCGGGCCATCATGTCTCCTGGGTCGGCATCCTGGTGCTGATCTTTGCACCGACAATAGGCGTGTTACTTCAACTGGCGCTTTCCCGCACACGTGAATTCGATGCGGATTTGGAATCAAAACCAGTTTGTCAGGGTCTAAGGGGTGCTTCTGCAGGGAACCGCTGAAGAACACATGTGCTCTGGCTATAGCCATTATATCTCTGGGCTTTTTATAACGTTCTATAGATAGTCGCTGGGCTTTTTGAATGAATCTATCCGGCATAAAACACCGTTTGGAATCGTTGTCTTATTCTAGGTATGGGTCGATATGAACTCTGACAAATAGATTGGCATCCGGCAGGCCGATGTCTTCCAAAGAAACCGTCGCTTCCGTACCATGGTTCGTGCGCGGTGGAATGCTCAGAGAAAACTCCCGCTCTGCTTGTCGATGACCATGACCGTCACAATCCGGGCAAAACAAGGATTCCATGAATCCTGTCTTGCGACATCGGGAGCATTTTTCAAAAACAGGTACTTTGATCGGGAATAATCCGCCGTTCATGGCTTCACTTGGTGACAGAATCACTTCATAGTACAGGTCCTTTCGAGGTGGACGATAGCGTTCTTTGTGAAAGAATCCCGGTACGAACCCCTCGAAAAATTCATCCATGGATGACTCGAAACGGTTCATCTCTTCGATTGCTGAACTGCGTTGCTTTATTTCATCAGTAGTGGATGTTATGCGCACCGGTGTTGGTTGCGATTTGAGGATCGCATCATATTGCCGGCGTGTGTTTTCATCTGCCAGCGGTTCATAGGCTTCCCTGGCTTCTCTGAATTTTTGTGCATCTATGGATTGGGTTGTATCGGGGTGCACCTTTTTGGCAATCCTGCGGTAGGCCTTTTTTATTTGGTTGAGATTCGCCCCACGGTTGATGCCAAGAGTAACGTAATAATTTCTCGCCATGGTTTGCCTCCCTACAAATGTGGCTGGCGTAAAGAAGCACCTTTAGCCAAAACAGCCGGGCACTGGCATGAGGGCCAGAGCCCGGCATTGCACGGATTATCCTGTGGAAACGGTAATTTTCCGCGGGGTTGCTTTTTGGACTTTCGGCAGCACAAGACGCAGGACACCATCTTTGAGTTCTGCGGTAATCTTAGCCTGATCAATGACCTCCGACAGCGTAAACTGACGATAATATTTACCCACACCGTACTCCATGACAATAGGCTCCTCGGATGCTTCGCCATCAGTCTCGGTCTCTCCGGTCACTGTGAGCACATCATCACACAGATCGATGGTCATATGCTCTGTCGTCACCCCCGGCATGTCCGCCAGCAGGGTAATATCTGTTTCGGATTCAAATATGTCCACATCGGGCGTATAAACCGGGCCCGGGCGGGTTTGTTCCGTATCCGTGGGCACCTCTTGTTTTTCTCTGACTTTCAGTTCTTTGGCTTCAGCTTTCGTCATGACGATCCCTCCCTTCAATAAAATGTTGGTATCAATTGATCGTAATTTGCTTAGGCTTGGCTTTTTCGGCTTTGGGCACACTTACCTTTAAAATGCCATTGTTCAACGAGGCACTGACACCATCGGGATCGATATCACCAGGGAGGCTTATGGCTCTGGAAAACTTTCCAGCTTCCCTTTCCTTGCGATGATAGCGCACATTGTCCTTTTCGGTCGCGATTTGGCGCTCCCCTGATATTGACAGATTGTTAACTGTTGCCTGGATGTCCAGTTCTTCAGAGGAGATGCCGGGAAGCTCTGCCCGGATGTAATAATGATCCTTGTCCTCGGTCAGATTGATGGATGGGAACACCCCGGCATGCAGGCTCGGCATACCACCCTCCGACACCCGGCTGAGAAAATTGTCCACCTGCTGCCGCATAAGCTCCAGCTCACCAAATGGGCTTCTTACATTCCATGACGGTACTCCAAACATTCTTCTGTAAATCATTTCACATCCCTCCTTTTAGCTCTATTTTTTGTCCTAAAACATCGCTTTTCCGTTTCTGTGAATATGATAAAAATGTTTTTGACGATGTCAATATCATTGATTAATTTTTTTCTTGAATTACTTTTCAGCTAAATATATATTGAATAATGTAAACAGAGAGCATGAATGGAGGTTGTTTGAATGGCTAATAAATCCAACAAAAAAGCG
>QMMS01000549.1 GCA_003647375.1 Deltaproteobacteria bacterium | reverse complement strand
TGTAGGATCAGGGCTTAAGGTTTTCATGGCAGAGGCTTGATCTTTAAATGTGCTTCTTCTCCCAATTTGTTGGGAGAAGGGGTCCCCCGTAAGAATCACGGGATCTTCGACAAGGGGTCCCCGTAAAAATCACGGGATCTTCGACAAGGAGTCCAAGTGTTTGTCTTAACGGTTGATCCCGTGCCGTTTCATCTTTCGCCAAAGGGTCGTGCGATCCATTTCCAGCACCTGTGCTGTTTTGGATCGTTGCCAATTGTTCTGGCGAAGTACCTTCAGGATGTGTTGCTTTTCTGCATTATCGGTTTCGCCTCCGGTTATGGGGGATGAAAGGGTTTCAGGTTCGCTGGGCGCGTCTAGGTGTTGCATGTAGTCAGGGAAGTGTTTGGGACGGATGACGTCATCTCTGCATATAATCAGTGCATGCTCCAAAATATTTTCAAGTTCTCTGACATTGCCCGGATAATGAAACTTGAGTAGCAGTTCCATGGCCTCTTCGGAGATCCTTGCGGGTCGGTTGTCGCTGGCCGTGCACAGTCGTCTTAAAATATGACGGATGAGAATGGGAAGATCGATCCGGCGGTCTTTTAAAGCAGGAAGTTCGATTTTAAACACATTCAGCCGGTAATAGAGGTCTTCCCTGAAGAGTTTCTTCTCAACAAGAGATTCCAAACCTCGGTTGGTTGCGGTAATAATCCTAATATCAACTTTTTTTATGCGGCGGCTTCCCAGTGGATAGAATTCTTTATCTTCCAGCACACGCAAAAGCTTTGCCTGTAAGGAAAGGGGTAGGTCACCGATTTCGTCTAAAAAGATGCTACCGCCGTCCGCTTCACTGAAACGGCCAGGCTTATCCCGGTCTGCTCCGGTAAAGGCCCCTTTGACATAGCCAAACATTTCAGATTCCAGCAAATTATCCGGAAGTGCCGCACAATTGACTTTTACAAAAGGCTTGCCCACCCGTTTACTTGTGGAGTGGATGATCTTGGCCAAAAGATCTTTTCCCGTTCCGGTTGCTCCTTCGATGATTACCGTTGCGTCGGTTTCCGCTATAACGCTCACCTTTTCAAATATCTGCTGCATGGTTGGGTCTTTTCCGACCATGTCATGAAATGTATAACGTCCGCTTATGGCCTGTTTGAGTTGATGGATCAGTGTGAGGTCATGAAATGTAGTCAAGCCGCCTACTATGGTATTCTTTTTGTTCTTAAGGGCCATATAATTTGCGCGGACAGGAATCGTTTCGCCGTCTTTGGTGGTTATTTTTCCATGGTGGCTGCTGCGCGTAGAACCATTGTCAATAGATTCCTTTAACTGGTAGCTGTCCTGCATGGCATCTTCTTCAAAAATTTCAGTGAAATGTTTGCCCAATAATTCACGGCGGCTGTAACCGGATATTCTTTCTGCCTCATTATTGAAAAAGGTGATGTGTCCTCCGCGATCCACGGTGAACATCCCCACGTCAAGATTATCCAGGATACTTTTATTGCTGCGCTCCTCATAGTGTATCTTGTCGATCAGGTCGACGATGGGTGAGTGGTCCTGAAGAAGGGTTAAACAACCGGCCACATTTTGATTGGGATCGTATATGGGGGTTGCCAGCCGGGTTAAGATATGTTTCCGGTCATTCTCGTCCTTGATTTCAACATCCGGTTCATCTGTTTGGCAGCCTGAATTTTCCCTCAGAAGGCAGTCAACAAGGCAGGGGACACCTGTGAAGATCTCACGGCAGTCCTTTCCCTCAACTTCATTTTCATCCAGTCCCATCAGCGCTTGCGCGGCATAGTTCATTGACGTAATGCTTCGCTGTAAGTTGACCGTAAAGGCACCGATATTCAATTCATCTAACAATTCGAGCCACTGGTCAGTCAGGATGCCGTTTTTTTGTTCATAGGCTATTCCTTTAATGATCTGGTGTTTCGGATTTGTCGTGTTGCGGTCTCTCAATGTGTGCTCCTGAGTCGTTACCCTGAAATTACGTTGCAGTCCGAAAAGGAGGTAATTCAAGAATGAATGTCGTTCCTTTCTCAGGGTTGGTTTCCGCTTTAATGCTGCCGTTATGACGTTCCAAAATGCCGTAAACAGTGGATAGTCCGAGACCCACGCCGTACCCCTCATCTTTTGTCGAAAAAAATGGCTCAAAAATATGGGGAAGATCGTCCTTTGGGATACCAGGGCCGGTATCTTTCACGGTAACGATGATCTTGTCTCTATCCTCATCATACCGACCTTCAATAGTTATTGTCCCACCATCAGGCATTGCGTCAATAGCATTAAAAATAAGATTAAACATACATTGCTGCAGCTGGTTAAAATCACCGTAAATCGGAGGTGTTCCCGGTTCAACAGTGAGTGCTAAAGAGATATTGCTCAACTGGAGTTTGTGCTGACTCAAAATCGTACAGCGTTCCATAAGGTCACGAATCTGCATTTGATCGAAAGAAGGTGGTGATTTGCGAGAAAAGGTAAGAAGACTCGAAATAATCTGAGAACAACGACTTGTTTCTGCTTCTACAATGCCGAGATAACGTTTAAACTTTTCCCTTTGATCGTCACCCTGAGGGCCACGGTCAAGAATCCGAGACATAAGCTGTAGATAGTTAAGGGTCCCAAACAGCGGATTGTTGATTTCATGCACGACGCTGGCTGCAAGCCTGCCCAGGGACATCATTTTGTCCTGGTGAAGGATGTGTGCCTGATCCGTGATTTCTCGTTCGAGCCGATGAATTTCTCTAAGATCACGAAAAAAGCATACCAGTCCATTTTCCTGGCCGTGTTCAGACAGCACAGTAGCCGATACCTGCACCGGTATCTTTTCCCCGGCATGATTCAACAGGGTCGTTTCATATAGAGAGAGCCGATTGGTCCCTCCATAGCTCTCAGCCTCCAGTTCTATTTTAAGTTGCCGCTCCTCTTCAGGAAGAAAAAACTGGCTGAAGACCATTTTGTTGAGAACTTCATATTTGGGAAAACCGAGCATATGCTCTATGCTCCTATTAAAGGTCACTACAAGCCCTTTTTCATCGCACCCCAGGATTCCGTCCATGGAGCTTTCGATGAGATTTCTTTGAAAAGAGATTTTCTTGCTCAATTCCGCAGTAGTTTCAGCATTTTCTTTTTCTAAAAGTGCGGCATGGTCTTTGAGCTCTTTCCTTACCGTGTAGCGATGCTGCGCCCGCTTCAGTGCCATGTGGAGAGCTTCATCGTTAATGGGT
>QMMS01000548.1 GCA_003647375.1 Deltaproteobacteria bacterium | reverse complement strand
CATATATATTGGGCTCTGTTACAAAGTCTTTTGTTTGGTGGGCTCACCGTTCTCGGTGTAATCTCTTGTTTGCATTGATGCAGCTGATCGAAGGCTTCGAACGTAAATCATTTTCGAAATGACGATAGAGATGAAATAATAAAAAAATTGTGCGGCCCCCATTTACAGGACAAGGAGGTAACCCATTGGGTGTGGGTGAAAGGAGGTCTTATAATAAACAACCTCTATAAAGGGAGCTCCACAAATTGTAATACCAAGTTGCTGAATGATTAAGTTGGCTTATGCACTAACCCTGTTTTAAGATAGCAGCGCCTTCGCTTTTTCTGAAGCGGCAGCTGCGTTTGCCCCGTATGCATCGGCACCGATTTTTTCGATGAAATCCTGTGTAACGGGAGCACCACCTGCCATAATTTTGATCTGATCGCGAATACCCGCCTCTTTGAGCGCTTCGATAGTCTCTTCCATTTTCGGCATAGTGGTTGTCAACAGTGCCGATAAGCCAACGATCTGCGGATTGTGCTCTTTCACCGCAGCAACAAAGTCCTGTGGTTTGATATTGGTACCCAGATCTATGACTTTGAAACCGCCCCCTTGGAGCATCATGGCCACTAGATTTTTTCCGATATCATGTAAGTCACCTTCAACAGTCCCTATAACTACGGTACCAGCGCCAGCCCGATCACCCTCTGAAAGTAGTGGCTTAATAATGTCCATAGCAGCGTGCATTGTCCGGGCACACAGGAGAACTTCGGGAATAAACATATCGCCAGCCTTAAACCTTTTTCCGACGACATCCATCCCTGCCAATAACCCATTATCTAGAACGTCGCGTGCCGAGGTGCCACCATCAATCGCTTCTTGAGTCAACTTTTTAACTTCAGTCTCGTTGCCGGCAATCAACTCTATTGCCATCTTTTCAAAAATTTCACTCATATGCATATCTCCTTTATTTTTTCGATATTTGCGGCACAGTTAATAAGTTTTTCATCCTGCATAAATTGTCCAATGATCTGTAAACCCAGGGGCAGGCCATTTAAAGATTTACCACAAGGAATACTCACGACCGGCACACCTGCATGGGTCCAGGGCAGATTCATGATCCAGTCGCCCGTGGAGTCCAATCCTTCAGGCGCTGGGCCGGTTGCTGATGGTGCTATAAAGGCTGTAATACCATAATTTTTAGCAGCGTCATCAATGCGATCACGCAGGTTTACTCGAACGTCACGATAGCTTTCAAGTTTCGCAGCAGAATGCTTTTGTCCTCTAAGGATCGACTGGCGGTTGCCCTCGCTATATCGGTCGGAATATGTTTGAAACCATTTTGCGTGTACTGCAGCAAATTCTGCATCTGCCAGATTAAGATTTGCCTCTTCGATAATGGAGATATCATCCAAGAAATCAATCGATTCTATTTTTACACCAGCATCTGTTAACACATCGCATATGCTGTAAAAGTGATTCAAGGCTTTACGGTCTGCCCTTTGGAGATAGGGCCCTTTTGGAATGCCCAGCACTGGTATTATAGTAGATGCTGTTGCACCTTTCCAGTCTTCTATCAGAAGAGACGCTGCAGTTTCCGAACCTGCAATATCGGATGTAAAAATTCCAACAGTGTCAAGCGACGGAGCCAACGGGATAACACCATCTGTAGGTATCCTTTCATAGCTTGGTTTAAATCCAACTACCCCACAGAATGAAGCTGGCCGGATTACCGAGCCTACGGTTTGCGTACCCAATGCCAAGGGGCACAAACCCGCAGCCACAGCCGCGGCAGAACCACTGCTGGATCCACCAGGTGTATGCGCCAAATGATGTGGATTGCGCGTAGGTCCCGGCCCTTCGTTTGCAAACTGAACAGTTACCGTCTTTCCGAATATTATGGCACCTGCATTTTTCAACAGTTGAACAGCCGTAGCCTCCGAACCGCCAATCACACCCGGGGGGAGGCTGCCTCCCCCACGGGTGCGAAACCCATCAGCATGAATGATATCTTTAATACCCACAGGAATTCCAAAAAGCGCTGGGCGGGATTCCGGTTCAGGATACGCCTCATAAAGATCTTCAAAAATTTGACGAAGCTGTTCAAACGACAGCATAGATCCCTTTACAAACGCTTGAACCTGAGGCTCCCGCTTGTGAAAAGTTTGCTCCAGCAATTCGACATAGTCTAGTGCAAACTGCAGGTTTCCTGTTTGAAGAGCCTTGGATAGATTCGAAAAATCGACTAGTGTTGAATCGGTCATTGTTGTTTTTATGCCACTCAGTTGGGTCTCCGTTTTGATTGATAAGCAATGAAATTTTACGCAAACCACCAGCGTTCAGAGCATTTCAGCCCGTCCAAATTCGAGTTGGAAGCAAAATTTTTATACTTGAGCTTATCGCTTGCAGCCAAAACAATATCGGCAAACGCCAGAACGGGGGTCGCCGCCTCGTCACGGACAATGTTCTGCATTTCCGCGTACATCTCGCCACGCTTTTTCTGGTCCAGCTCTGCACGGGCTTCCACCAGCAGTTTGTTAAAGTGCTCGTGTTTCCACTTCGTGTCGTTCCAGTTGGCTTCAGCCGCATAGGCGGTGGTAAACATCCAGTCCGGGGTCGCACGCCCGCCCCAGTAACACATGCACCACCCCTTTTTTGTCCAGACATTACTCCAGTATCCGTCGTCCGGCTCCCGGACCACATCGATCTTTATGCCGGCCTTGGCAGCACTTTCCTTGTAAAGAATAGCGGCATCAACCGCCCCGGCAAAAGCGGCATCGGCGGCATGCAGCTTGAATGTGTGATCCAGCAGCCCCGCCTTTTTCAGGTGGTACTTGGCCTTATCCGGGTCGTATGATCTCTGGGGCAAATCTGAAGCATAGTATTTCTGGATGGAGGCAATGGGATGGTCGTTGCCCACGGAACCGTATCCGCGCAGGATCGTTTGCACCATCTGCTCACGGTCCACGGCAAATTTCAGGCCCAGGCGAACATCGTTGTTGTCATACGGCTTTATGGTGGTCAGCATGGGCACGGTATAATGGGTGGTGCTGGTTTTCCTGATGATTTGAACCCCGGGGGATTTTTTCATCAAATGCAAGGTTTTCAGCTCCGGACGATCCATGACATCGATCTGACCCGTCTTCAGAGCGTTGGTTCTGGCATTGGTGTCTACAATGCTGAGGGTTTCCACCTCATCAACATGGGCGCGTCCTTCTTTCCAGTAGTTGGGAT
>QMMS01000547.1 GCA_003647375.1 Deltaproteobacteria bacterium | reverse complement strand
CAGGAACGGATTCGGAACTCTCTGTTGGTTCTCCTCAGTACTCAGGAGAGACAACGAGTACTTTTGGTATTTGTTTGGGAGGAGGAATAAGAACAGGAAGATTTGCGAGTTCAAGGCTCTCTGCTGAGGGAGGGTTTTTAAACACTGTAGAATCTCGCTTCTCTTACAATAACGCTGCGTTAGGTGCAATTCTTGAAGATAATTTTAACTTTGGGGCAGTAGTCCATTCTGGCTCCAAAGGTGTTCCTTTTCACTTAAGAGGGGCACTTGCCACAGTTATCTCAGATGCAGAAGAGTACACAGGAGCCGTTTTGGGTTTCGATATGGGCCACAGCTATGAGATGAACTACGTCAAGTTGCTTCCTGGAATCAGAGGGGCAGTCTATGACGGAGACGTTGCTAATGATCCTGCTAATACGGGACAGTCTCAATGGGGAACGGCATTGGATATAACTCCTTCTCTTTCAAGTCGTTTTTCTTCTAAGCAAATTAGAGAATTTAGATTCCGTGGAGCACCTATTGTGTCCAGTGCTGTGAACGACAGTTCTATTTACGATACAGGAGAGAACGAACTAACAGGCGCTGGAGAGGGATTTGAAAAAACATTTACTTCTCCTGGCATGGTAGGAGCAGATTTCTTTAACGTATATTCAAACGCTATTTTCTTTTCAGATACCGGCGATGGAAAAAGAACTTCATTTACAGACGCAGGAGAAAACTGGCTTGATGGAAACTCTAGTCAAGATTTACCCACAGGGCTTTACTATAGACCTGATTCTCCAGGAAGTCCTTATGAGAAACCTATTGGATTTGAGTTTCGTTGCAGATGGGCAACCGGAAGCTCTACAACACTAGATACTATTGTTGCTAGATTCGGTCCTGATAACGCTTCTGTTTTTGCAGATACAACGATAACCCTTGAAACTGGTTTTGATGCATCTGAAGTAATAGAACTTAGTTCTCAATCTATTATTCTTCACCCTGGTATTGTTAATGTAGGTGCTATTTATTTAAACGGTATTCACGGGAGAGCCCTTGCAACTGCTGGTAGCGGTGGAAAGTCTGTATATATAGACAGTGACGGACGACTTTATGCCCCGTAATAAGAAAGATATGACAAACAAATGACAGAAGAAACTAAAAGTATAGGCTTAGAGTTTGGGGTAACAGGGATAGAAGATCAATCTTTTTCTGTTTCCACGCGCCAAAACGTAAAGAAAAGAATAGAAAATATAGTTTACTTAGAACAACCACCTAATGACGCTGTATTGCTAAGTTATGTAGGGTCTAAAGAACTAACTCCTGAGAACAATCTCTTTGTAGCAGATCGCAGTGACCAGTTATACGCCAACTCAAGAGCAGGAACAATAGGAGAGTTTATCTCTGAAGTCTATCCCGTTAGCGTACAGAACAGAAACTTCCTGGTAACCCAAGAGTTTATAGAAGCAGAGTCTCAAAGTGTTCCTCTGTATTATCGGCACGATCTAGAAGAAAGTATTGTTCCTGAATCAGTTAGAATTTTAGATAAGGACTCTATTCTTGTAGACGAAAGTAGCTATAAACTTGTTACGGAATATATATACGATGAAGACACAGGAGTCTCTACCGGAGTCGTTTCTCATTACAGTTTGTTTAATAGTTTAGAGAATGTTGTTCGAGAAGCAGACGATTATGAAGTTTATTATGTTCAATATACAGACCAAACAGATACAGGAAGCGTAGTTAGAACAGTACTTTTAAACAACGAAAAGGCGTACAGGAAAGCAGAACTAGAAGACATCTGGCATGTTTCTTTAGATCTCAAACCTTGGGCGAGAGCGTATAAGCTTTCTAGTTCTCTATCTTTGTCTCTACCAAAGTCAGCAAAGCTCGCTGTCCTTTATGAAGAGCAAAAAAGGATCAGAGTAAGTCTTCTTTCTTCTCTGAAAGATACTGTGCCTTGGTATCCAAGGGTAACAAACGGAACTTTCTCTTCTAGATACAATAACGTAAGTGTCCCTTATGACGTTCCTGAGTTTGGGAGTCAAAGCTTTAACCCTTATGAGCCTTACAAGAACGCCATTAACGTCTCTTGTTCTAGGTTAGCGGCTAGTTTTATTTGGTTGCCGAATGAAGAGATTGTTTTTGGAGATTTGTTTTCTGAGCTTTTTATCGTAATAGCAGACAATACAGGAACTGTTATTCACGCTTTAACCACAGACTCTTCTAAGGTAAGCAGTGATTATATTCATTCAGACGGTGAAAAGGTATATGATTCTGACGGCGAAACAATAAAATGGAACAGTAGTTTACTGTTAGGACTAGATCGTTGGTCAGGAATTGTACATGTAGATATAGACCTACAAGAACACTATGTTATTCAAGCTTCTTATACTTATAGGGAAATCTATTTTACTATAACTTCCTTAAACATGAATCCTATTTTTGATTCAGAGGCAAGGAGTCAAATACGTTCTATCTATTTGGTGCCCGAATCTATAGAAAATGGGAACTTAGGAGTTCAAACAAGTTCTATACAATGGGCAAAGATTAATTCTGCTGGCACAATAGAAGAAGTAAGCCAAGATAGTTCTGGTGGAAATGAAGACTTAGATTTTGACACACAGATAAAGACAGATGATGGATACGCAATCAAAGGAGCGTTAGGTTTATATTATAAGAGAAGAGCAGAAACAACAACAACAAGTTCTTTTTGGGTTGATACTTCTGCTGTAGTTAGTGTTGATTCTACTGTTTCTTTCCCAAAAACGGGTTGGATAAGAATGCTAGACACATTTAACAGGTACAGATATATGAAGTACGAAGAGAAGACGAGTACGACTTTAACACTCTCTTCTTCTTCTTTTCATGTTCCTGGTCGTTCACCGACTATAGCTGAAAACACAGAGATACAGTTAGTAAATTTTGTAGACGAAAGGTGTGTTGGTTCTATCCGTTCTTATACAGAGGAAGCGACTCTAACAGGAGCCACGTATCCTTCTGTTAGTTCTCAGTATTTTGTCTTAGGAGAACTTTCTATCAATCCCGCACACAGCGTTAACGACCTAACTTTTATAGACGTAAGACGTGATGGTGGAGGAATTGTTCCTGACAAATACGAAGAAGCTAAGTTATTAAACCCAGAAGTTCAATGGACTAATACAGATGAAAAATATGATGGACAAGTTTATCCAGGAAAAGGAACGACAATAGTAAAGCTTCCTATTTCTCTTTT
>QMMS01000546.1 GCA_003647375.1 Deltaproteobacteria bacterium | reverse complement strand
TACCGGGATCGATGAAGAAAAAGTGGAAAGCCTGGCCCAGGATATAGCGCGTATATCTTCTGAAACCATTGCAGAACTAATCGCCTTCGTGGAAGAAGAAATTCGGAAGATCGTTCAACTTAAATCCGAAGCACGAAATTCGAAATGCTAAACAATATCCAATGATCCAAATTCAAATATTCAAAACAAAGCCCAGCATACAGAAGCGTACGGGTTATGTTTGGGTCATTTGAGCATTTGATATTTGAATTTGTTTCGAATTTTGATATTCGGATTTAGCAATTTGTCCTGCTAGTCCGGTAATTGATCATAGAAGTAGAGCATGGTATCGGACCGGGTTACAATACCGATAACCCGGTCATTTTCGACCACAGGAAGTCGACCCACGTCGTATTTCACCATCAACTGAGCCGCCTTTGTTGGACTCTTACCCGGTGCAATGGTGACGATCTTTCTGCTCATATAAGCCTTTACCGGTGATTTCATCTGCTTTGTTTTTTTTATTTTTCGAAAATCTCGTCTGGAGATAATCCCCACAAGTTCATCATTTTCCAGTACGGGTACGCCTGTACACCCTTTTTTACGAAGCAGAAAGGCCACATCTTCCATGGTGTTGTTGGATAGTACCGTTACCACGGGAAAAGACATGATATCGCTGATTTGAGCCGATGCCGGCTGATTTCCCTGAATCAGTGTGAGGATCTTTTCACGGACAGCCTCCGGGCGACTGTTTTTCAACATGGCAGAGCCGGCCCCTGGGTGTCCACCACCGCCAAGACCCCGCATGACTAAACCAATGTCGATTTTATCGGCATGGCTCCGGCCGATCACCATGCAGCTGTTTTTCTGTTTATTGAAGAAGACTCCCACCGCAGCATCGACGTTCAGTATCTCACGATACATTCGCATGACCACAGCCAGACTTTCCACATGGCCGCCGATTTCCATGTGACTGACGCTGATGGTGTGCCCCTTTATCCGAAGACGCTCGGCATCCTGAAGCATGCTGAAAAGGATTTCTTTCTGTTTTTCACCATAAGCCGGTCGTAAGAAAGATGTGGCAACCGTCAAGTCGGCTTTCAGCTCCAGTAAATAGGCGGCAGCATAGGCATCTTCCGCGGTTGTGGATGGGAATGTCAGGTTGCCCGTGTCTTCATAGATCCCCAGAAGAAAAAGGGTTGCCTGAATAGGAGTTAGAATATTCCGTTCCTGTTTGATTCTGCGGAGCAGCAGGGTGATGGTGGCACCTGTGACCTCACAGACCATCCAGGGGGTGCTTATGTTACCACGTATGGGGTGATGATCCCAGAGCTGGATATCGAGATCGTTCCTTGTCTGGAGACTCGCCATTCCTTCCAGGCGTTCCCATTTATTGGTATCTACGACGGCCAGGTGGTTCACTAAATCCAGATCCACCTCTTCGAAGGTATGGGTTTTAAAAACATCCTTGTGGATCGATAAAAACGCTTTCACATTGGGATTGACCTGTTTGGGAAGAACAGGAATCGCGTCTGGAAAGAGTATTTTAACCGCCATGACAGATGCCAGCGCGTCAAAATCTGCATTTCGATGGGTGGTGATGATTCTCATAGTTCTAATTCTTCTCCCAATTAGTTGGGAGAAAGGGTTCCAGGGTTCCAGGATTCAAGGATCCAAGCTAGCAGGAAAGCAAGGTCTCGTCTTTGAGCGTTGAACCGAATCGCTTGACCGCCTCTTCAACCGTAAAGCATTCTTTTTCTGCGCCACGAATATCGAGCTGCACTTTACCGCCGTGCAACATGATCAGACGATTCCCATATTTGATGGCTTGTTCCATGTTGTGGGTCACCATGATAGCAGTGAGTTGATGCTGGTGGATGATTTCTGCCGTCAGGGTCATCACCCGAATGGCGGTTTTGGGATCGAGCGCAGCGGTGTGTTCATCCAAAAGCAACAGTTTCGGGAGTGACAGGGTTGCCATCAAGAGCGTCAAGGACTGACGTTGGCCACCGGAAAGGAGGTTCACTGTCTGCTTCAAGCGGTCCTCCAGACCCAGTTTCATCTGTTGCAATAAGCGGACGTAGTGTTCACGCCGGGTGCGGGAAACCCCCCACCGCAAGGTTCTCGCTTTCCCACGAAGGTCGGCCATGCCGAGATTTTCCTCGATGGTCATAGAGGCAGCCGTTCCCATGAGCGGATCTTGAAAAATACGCCCTAGGTAGATTGCGCGTTTATATTCCGGAAGACGAGTAACATTCAGACCATCGATGAAGACATCACCCTGGTCCGGGAGGCAGGTTCCGGAGATCAGATTCAACAGCGTGGTCTTTCCAGCGCCATTACTACCGATAACGGTGACAAACTCGCCTTTATCCAGGGAGATATCGATATTGTCAATGGCGGCTTTTTCATCCGGAGTCCCGGCATTGAATACTTTCCTGACACCATTTAATTTCAGCATTATATTTATCCAAATTACACGAATTCCGGATCAGATGCCTCTCAGATGCAGCTTGCTCTCCTTCTCCTTTTTCAGGGCAGGAATTCCCAGAGCCAGAATGACCATGATGCCGGTGGCCATCTTTAAATCGGTGGGAGCAAGCCCTAACCGCAGGCCCATGGAAATGATCAGTTTGTAGACGATTGACCCGACAACGGCCGCAAGGGTCATGCGCTGTACGGATCGTGCTTTAACGAGGGTCTCCCCTATAATGATCGATGCAAGTGCGGATACAATCATGCCGATACCCATACCGACATCTGCAAAGCCCTGATCCTGTGACACCAAGGCACCGGACAAAGCCACGAAGGCATTGGAAAGACCCAACCCCAGAACGGTCATGCGGTCCGTGTCTACCCCTAGTGTCCGAATCATCTGTTCATTATCGCCGGTGGCCCGCATGGCGAAGCCAAACTGTGTGTGCAGAAAGAGGTCCAGGAGTATCTTCATGGCAATGGTCACAACGAGAAAAAAGAGAATAATGGGGATAAACCGATTGATATCCAGGTTTTCCAGGGGAGTCAGGATGGTATCGACGGTCAACAATTGAATATTCGAGCGTCCCATGATGCGCAGATTAATGGAATACAGCATGGTCATCATCAGAATGCCGGCCAGGAGGCTGTTGATTTTCAGGCGGGTATTGAGGAGACCCGTGCAACAGCCGGCCGCAAATCCGCTCACAACAGAGATGAGGATGCTGAGGAGTGGTGATACGCCTTCCACGATCAAGCGGGC
>QMMS01000545.1 GCA_003647375.1 Deltaproteobacteria bacterium | reverse complement strand
TCTTTAATTCGTCATTTGACAATTTGCATCCGGTCTTTCTGGAAAGCGTGGTCCGGGTTTTTGGGAGAAGCTCCAAGCCTGATTGCCATTGCCTCGATTTTCAGATGCATGGACAGGTTATATTTGTATTTAAAAGGATCCCGATTGTAATCTGCATGTCGTTTGGATACTGATGGTACCCGCTCTATTGACTTTATAATGATTCCGTTTGCTCCTAATTTCCTGGCTATTAGGTGTTAATATTTCTGTAAAAATTGACATCTAAGCAGTTTGTCTCTCTTGTTCTGAAAATGCCGATTAATGGGACCGGGCAGGCTATCTTGACCGACTGATTTTAGTAAAAAGCTCTCTTCCCAGACGCGTAGACAACTTTGCGCCGTTTTGATCAAATTCAGTCGTGTTGCCTTTCACGTGAAATGTTTCACCACTCCGCACATTTATCAGATACATGGAAACATTGCCACTTGGGGGATCTATGGCCTGTATATCAACATTGCAAATCAGGACCGCATTTACCCTGAGGTAATTGCCGATCTTGGTGATCAGATCGACACGGGGTTCCAGCTTGCCCCAGAAGCTTGGCTTGGCCCATAATTCATCCGTGTAGTTAATCACACTGGCTGAGGTAATGTCCTCTCGGGTTATTTCCCTGGCTTTAAATTTGCGATCTACTTTATAAAAAGAAAAGGCCAGGTCGAAAAGCTCTGTCTCTTTCAGTGTTTGTTCTATGGCAGCAACCACCACCCAATTCCAGTATGTATCAGCAGGTTTCCAGGGGAAAATAGCCAGAGTCATTCTGGAGCCGGCTCTTTTTGCTTCGACCGGGGGTGGCCTGTCTATCTGGATGGTTTTCGGCATAACGGTTGTTTTTTCCTCAGAGCGAGCCGTTTCTTTCACTTTAGCGGTGTAATAAGTAACTTTTTTCTTATACCGGGTGTTGTTCGGAGAAAGAATGACAAGCTGTCGGTACCCGGCGAGATTTGCGGCGGCATCCTTTGCCGGGATGGCCCGGACCTTTTTCTCGAGTTTAGCAATCGATGTGGCTTTATCTGTCTCGTGGCCAACACCGGCGGCCTCCTGAGCAGGTTTTTGCTGCTCCTGAGGAATGGCTGCGATCCTCGTTTTCGGTGAAGTTTTTGACAGATTTCTTATCTTGATCGCGGCCAATCCCGAGAATATGCCATTGGGGAATTTGCGGATATACTCTTTATACATTTCCGTGTCGTTGGAATCCTTGATGGATTCCCAAAATAGAATCTCAAAATTCGCTTTTTTTACACCGGCAGCCGGGGTCATCGGTTGAGACGGAGCTGGGAGTCTGTCGGGTTCGGCTTGCTTGGGCCGGAAGTAAAAATCGCCCATCAGGGAAGATGCTTCCCAGGGAATCTGCTGCCCGCCACTCTCTTCCACAACGCCGACACGAACCCGTTTGAACACGTTTTCAACAGATAAACCCGGGACTGACATTTGCCGGATCAGGTGTTTGGTATAAATACCATTTCTTCCGGTCCCATCCGCGGCCACCGAGCCTGGGGCTGTGGCGTAGGTTATGAGGGTTCCTTTCGGGGCATCCATGCGTGCCAGCCCCTTGCTGCTTGATCGGAAACTGCGTGCAAAAGGATTGTCCCGACAGGCATCGAGTATAACAATATTCAGACCGTTCCCGGCTACATACATTTCATCCAGAAGCCTTCCTACATCCACAGCCTCGTACTTGATGTCGGCTTCTTTATAGATGTCGGCACCTATGGGTACCATGTAGTTACGACCCTGCACCTGCATCCCATGACCGGCGTAGTAGAAGATGCCAATCCCTCCTTGCCGCAGGTTTTTTCCAAAATCACGGATGGCTTCTTCCATCTTACGCGCGGATGCATTTTTTAAATGAATAACCTCGAATCCGATTTCTTCTAATGTAAGCGCTATATCATGGGCATCATTGACAGGGTTTCTAAGGGGTGAACTCTGATAGTCTCCGTTACCAATGACCAGAGCCGTACGGAGCTCCTGGTTGATTACCCGTATGGTTCTTTGCCGCGGGTATCCAAGAGAAGAAAAAGGCATTAGTAAAAGCAATGTTGCGATGATAAGAATTTGTGTGCGCTTCAACTTTATCCGCCCCCTTCATCCACCGGCTAAGAATGGAGTTTTAACTTTCCGTTGGGGTTTACCGTCTTTGGGAGTTTTTCGGGTTTTATACACATTAATACCCTAACTAAATAATATGATCAAGAATGTATTGATTGTTGCGTTGAGAGAGGCTTTAACATGATATGCGCATTTCCATCCAACAGGATCCGCTCTTGAACGGTTCGGATTGCGCTTTTCAGTTTTATTGTTATACTGAATTAAAGCCGCATCATGTTGTTAAAGTTAGTCCGGATTCCAGCATGTGGCTCTTGAAGATGACAGCTCTTGCCGATAGCGTAAAAGCAGTTAATAAAACTCGCAGCAGTGCTATTAATCGCCTTACCCGGGAGGGAAATATGGCCAAAAGACAGAACAGCCCCCAGGCAGGAAACTGTCAGCAGAAAGAGCACCCTTTCTCTGCCCGGAGCCTTCACGCGCGCAGCTTAACCAAAAGGAGATATCCCGGCCGGGTGTTGATAATGCTCGGAATCGTGTTTGTGCTGGTGTTTCCGCACATTAGTTTTGGGAAAACCCGCTTGTTTCGCATCGGGACGGGCGGTCGTACGGGAGTTTATTACCCGATCGGCAAGTTAATCGCCCGGGGTTTGACCGGTGATGTGGAAAAGAAGACTGGAGCAGAAACCAGGTCCCACGGTTTGCCTGGCTATATCGGCGTGGCCCAGAACTCGGCTGGATCCATAGAAAATACCAAAGCAGTGGCCGCCGGTAAAATTGAAGCTGGTCTCGTCCAGGCCGACGTGGCTGCCTGGGCGTACAAGGCGGAGCATGTTTTCGCCGGAAATACAAAAGTTGGTGTTGTGCGTGCTGTGGCCAGTCTCTATCATGAAAAACTGCAGATCGTGATCCTTAAAGACGCCGGGGTACAAAGCTTTGCAGATCTACGTGGCAAGCGGATTTCCATTGATGAACTCGGATCGGGAACCCTGTCCGTTATGCGTATTGTCCTGAATGCGCACCGGTTGTCTGAGAAAGATCTGCGGCCGGTTTACTTAAAACCTGTGTTTACTCATGACAAGATGGTCAGCGGTGAGCTTCAGGGGTTTGTCATGATGGCCGGACATCCCATGGAGG